>NZ_JBQCGS010000041.1:0-39069 GCF_051955415.1 Flexivirga sp. | reverse complement strand
CGACCCGATCAGGCCGATGCTGCACAAGGGCGCGCAGCGCAGGGCCGCATCGCAGATCGCGATGTCCTCGGCGTGATCGTGGGTCATCACCAGCACGTGGCTGCCGGCGGGCACCTCACCGAGGACGACCTCGGGCACCGGCGCCGGGTGCGGTATGACGGACGCGACCGCGTCGTCGAGCACCGCCAGGCGCTCAGCGGACAGGTGCGCCGGCCGGGAGTCGACCAGATGCAGCTCGACCTCGTGGCGGGCCAGGATGCGTGCCAGCTCGAGCCCGACGTGGCCGACTCCGAAGATGGCAACCGATGGCCGCACGGGCAACGGTTCCAGCAGGATCCGCACCTCGCCGCCACAGCACTGCACGCCGTGCTCGGCAGGCGCCTTGTCGCTCAGCGAGAGCTGCAGCTCCTGTGGCGCGGACGGCGTGCCGGACTGCAGGGCATCCCGGGCGCGGGAGACCGCAGTCTCCTCAAGGTTGCCACCGCCGATGGTGTCGAAGACCGCGTCGGCGGTGACGACCATCTTGGCGCCGGCAGCGCGGGGGGCGTGTCCGCGCACGTCGACGAGAGTCACCAGGACGGCGGCGCGCCGCAGCCGCCGCAGGAGGCCGATGGCGTCATACCAGTTCACGTCATACCGCCGAGGGGACGGGATCCGCAGCGTTGTCCGGGATCGCTTGGGTTGCCACGTCGTGCGGCTCCGTCGAGCGCGCTGACTCGATGGCCCAGTAGACGGCCTCCGGCGTCGCCGGGGACGCCAGGTGCACGCTGATGCCGGCCGGTCCGAACGCGGCCGCGGCCTTGCGCAGCGCCTCGCGCACCGAGAAGGGCAGCATCAGCGGCGGTTCACCGACGGCCTTGGAGCCGTAGATGGCACCCTCCTCGGTGGCGTTCTGGAACATCGTCACGTTGAAGACTTCGGGCATCTCCGAGAAGCTCGGCAGCTTGTAGGTGCTGGCACCCTGGGTGGTGAGCCGGCCGCGCCCGGGCCCGTCGCCGGCGTCCCAGCGCTGGTCCTCCAGCGTCAGCCAGCCGGCACCCTGCACGAAGGCGCCCTCGATCTGCCCCTTGTCGATCAGCGGCGACAGGCTGTCGCCGACATCGTGCACCACGTCGACCCGGCGGGTGCGGTAGGCGCCGGTGAAGCCGTCGACCTCCACCTCGGCGACGGCCGCGCCGAAGGAGAATTACTTGAACGGCGAGCCCTGGTAGGTCTCTTCGTTCCACTCCAGGCCCTCGGTGCGGTAGTAGCCGGCGGCGTGCAACTGGATGCGCTGCAGGTAGGCGGTCCGCACCAGCTCCTCCCACGGGATGGGCGCGCGCTCGCTGTTCAGTCCGTATGCCGTGCCGTCGGCGAACCGGACGTCGGCCGGTGGGACACCGAGAATGCCTCCGGCGACGACCGCGAGGCGGTCGCGGATCTGGTCGCAGGCGTGCTTGACCGCGCCGCCGTTGAGGTCGGCGCCGGTGCTGGCGGAGGTCGCCGAGGTGTTGGGCACCTTGTCGGTGCGGGTCGGCGCCAGCCGCACCGTGCCCAGCGGCAGCCCGAGCGCGGTCGCGGCCACCTGCAGCATCTTGGTGTGCAGGCCCTGGCCCATCTCGGTGCCGCCGTGGTTGACCAGCACCGAGCCGTCCTTGTAGACGAGCACGAGCGCGCCGCCCTGGTTCATCGAGCTCTTGTTGAAGGAGATGCCGAACTTCACCGGCGTCGCCGCGATGGCGCGCTTGGTGTGCTCGTGCGTGGCGTTGAACTGCTCGATCTCCCGCTGGCGGGCGGCGAAGTCGCTCTCGGTGAGCACCTCCTCCCAGATCCGGTGCAGCCGCTCGATCTGCCGCACCCGCTGGCCGTACGGCGTCGTCTGGTCGGCGGACCGGTAGAAGTTGCGTTGCCGGATCTCCTCACCGGTCAGGCCCAGTTTCGGTGCGACGGTGCCGAGGATGTTCTCGGTGAGCAACATGCCCTGCGGGCCGCCGAAGCCGCGGAACGCCGTGTGCGAGGTCCGGTTGGTCTTCGCGATGCGTCCGTGCGCCCGGATGTTGGGGATCCAGTAGGCGTTGTCGACGTGGCACAGCGCCCGCGACAGGACCGGCTGCATCAGGTCGAGGCTCCAACCGCCGTCGGCGGTGAAGACCACCTTGAGCGCGAGCAGGTGACCCTCGTCGTCGAAGCCGGCCTCCCAGGTGGACAGGAAGTCCGGTCGCTTGCCGGTGAACTGGATGTCCTGGTTGCGGTTGAGTCGCACGCGCACCGGGCGGCCGGTGAGTGTGGCGCCGAGTGCGGCGATCGCGGCATACCCGTTGGCCTGGGTCTCCTTGCCGCCGAATCCGCCTCCCATCCGGAGGCATTGGACGGTGACCTCCGAGGAGCTGACGCCGAGCACGTGCGCGGTGATCTCCTTGGTCTCGCTGGGGTTCTGCGTGCTGGAGTGGATGAAGACCTGGCCGGCCTCGTCGACATACGCGATGGACGCCTGGGTCTCCAGGTAGAACTGCTCCTGGCCGGATGCCTCCCAGGTGCCGCTGAACACGTGCTCGGCGCTCGCCATTGCGGCGTCGGCGTCGCCGCGCGACACGGTCGGCGCGCGGCCCTGGAAGCTCTCCGCGGCGATCGCCTCGGGGAGCGTCACGATGGACGGCAGCTCCTCGTAGTCGATCTCGACCGCTACGGCGCCGAGGCGCGCGGCCTCCAGGCTCTCGCCGAGCACCCAGCACACCGGGTGCCCGTAGAACATCACCTCGGTCGGGAAGAGCGGCTCGTCGTGGTTGATGTTCGAGTCGTTCACGCCGGGCACGTCGTCTGCGGTGAGCACCCGCACGACGCCGGGCACCTGGTATGCCGGAGTCGTGTCGAGCCGGGTGACGAGTGCGTGGGCGTGCGGCGCCGACACCGGGTAGGCGTGCAACAGATCCTTCGTGCGCCCCACCAGGTCGTCGGTGTAGAGCGCCGTGCCGGTCACGTGGCCGATGGCGTCGCCGTGCGGGATAGCTTCTCCGACAACAGGGTTCGCGGGGCGCTGGGACAGCTCGCTCATGCGACACCTTCCTCAGTGGTGGACTCGGCATACAACTTGCGCAGTGAGGTGCCGAGCATGGCCCGGCGGTATGTGCTGCTGGCGCGGTGGTCGTCCATCGGGGTGCCCTCCTGCTGCAGCAGCGCGGCGGCGGCCCGGACGGTCTCGGCCGTCCACGGCTTGCCCTCCAAGGCGGCTTCGACCGCGGTGGCGCGCAGCGGGGTGGCGGCCACCCCGCCGAGGCCGACGCGGGCCCGGCGGACGACGCCGTCCGCGACGTCGACCGCGTAGCCGACGGCGACGCTGGAGATGTCGTCGAACCGGCGCTTGGCGATCTTGTGGAACGCGGTGACACCGGCCAACGGCAACGGGATCCGCACCGACCGGATCAGCTCGTCCGCCGCCCGGACGGTCTGCCGGTAGCTGGTGAAGTAGTCCGCGAGCGGCACCACGCGGGTGCCGTCGGGGCCGGCGAGCACGAGCTCGGCGTCCAGCGCGAGCAGTGCCGGAGGCGTGTCACCGATCGGTGACGCGGTCCCGAGGTTGCCACCGATGGTGGCGCCGTTGCGGATCAACCGTGACGCGAACTGCGGGAAGAGCTGGGCCAGCAACGGGATCCGCCCGTCCAGCCGTTGCTCGATCCCGCTGAGCGTGAGCGCTGCGCCGATCTCGACGTGGTCGTCGGTCTCGACGAGGGTCCGCAACTCCGGGAGTCGGTCCAGCGCGACCACGAGCTGCGGACGCGCCGACTTGATGTTGACGTCGACGCCCCAGTCGGTGCATCCCGCGACGGGGACGGCGTCCGGGTCGTCGCGCAGGATGCTCAGGGCGTCGCTGAGGGTGGCCGGGCGGACGAACCTTCGGCCCTGGGCGTGGTATGCCGTCGGCACGACCTCCGGTGCAGGGGAGTTGCGGCGGGCGGCGAGCGCGTCGTCGGCCGGCACGTCCCCGAGCGCGTATGCCGCGTCCCGGATCGGCCGGTATCCCGTGCACCGGCACAGGTTCCCGGAGAGCGCGTGCAGGTCGAAACCGTTGGCGCCGTGCTCGCTGCTGTCCGCACCGTGGTCGCCGGCGGTGCGGTCGGGGCGGTAGTACTCGGCCGCCATACTGCAGACGAATCCCGGTGTGCAGTAACCACACTGGGAGCCGCCGCGCACTGCCATCTCCCGCTGCACCGGATGCAGTGCCTCGGCGCTGCCCAGTCCTTCGGCGGTGACGATCTCCTGACCGGCGAAGGCTGCGGCGGGCGGCAGGCAGGCGTTGACGGCCGTCCACCGGGTGCCGCCGCTGTCATCGGGCCGGGCCACCAGGACCGAGCACGCTCCGCACTCACCTTCGGCGCAGCCTTCCTTGGCGCCGGTGAGGCCCTCGGATCGTAGCCAGTCCAGCAGGTTGGTGTGTGGAGCGTCGGTGAACTCGTGGGTTTGCCCGTTGACGATCACATCCAGTGCGGACACGGGGTCAGTCATCAGCGACTCCTTTCGAGCCGGAAGCCGAAGCTGCCGGTCAGGCGGTCGCATGGTTCGGGCGGCTGGTGCCGCGCCGCGATCGGAGATGTCCGATCGGTTATCCATGCAGAACGACCGGACCCGGGTGCTGCGTCAACTCTACGGCTCAACATTTTGTTGAACAAGGATTTTCGGTTCTTCGGTGCGGTGCGGCGGACCTGCGCGGTCAGCCGACCGGTGCGGGATGCCGCAGGCGTTCCGACGCCTCGGCAGCGCCCCGGGCGAGTGCGCTCTCCTCGACCCGGACCAGGTGGTTGTCCCGGACGACCGCACGGCCGGCGACGAGCACCAGGTCCAGTGGCGGGGGCGCTCCCAGCACCAGTCCGGCGACCGGGTCGGCGATGCCGGCGTGCACGAGCGTGTCCATCCGCCATACGCACAGATCGGCCTGTTTGCCGGCTTCCACCGAACCGATCTGGTCCGCCCAACCCAGCAGTCGGGCACCTCCGAGGGTCGCGGCCTCCAGCGCCTGCCGCACGCCCAGGGCGGTCGGACCGCCGAGCGCACGAGCGAACAGCACCGCGTGCCGCGCCTCCTCCAGCAGCGAGGTCGCCTCGTTGGACGCGGCACCGTCGACACCCAGTCCCACCGGTGCGCCGGCGTCCAGCAGGTCCCGTGTGCGGCAGACACCGGCGCCCAGGCGGGCGTTGGAGGACGGGCAGTGGGCGACGCCGGTGCCGGTGCGCGCCAGCGTCCCGATCGCGTTGTCGTCGAAGTGGATCCCGTGCGCGAACCACACGTCGGGACCGAGCCAGCCGAGCGACTCCATGTAGTCGATCGGCGCCTGGCCGAAGCGCTCGCGGCAGAAGTCGTCCTCGTCGAGTGTCTCGGCCAGGTGGGTGTGCAGGCGTACGCCCCGGTCGCGCGCCAGGCGCGCGGCCTCGCGCAGCAGGTCCGTGGTTACCGAGAACGGTGAGCACGGTGCGACACCGACACGGACCATCGCATCCGGCGACGCGTCGTGATGGGCGTCGATGGCCGCGGCGGTGGCACCGAGGATCTGGTCGATCGACTCGACCACGTGATCCGGCGGCAGGCCGCCGTCGGACCGGCCCAGGTCCATCGAGCCGCGGGTGGCGAAGAAGCGGACGCCGACGTCACCGGCGGCCGCGATCTCGGCGCCGAGCACGTCGCCACCGTTCCGCGGGAACACGTAGTGGTGATCCATCACGGTCGTGCAGCCGGACAGGGCGAGCCGGCCGACACCCGCTGCGGCTGCCTGTCCCACGACCCGCTCGTCGATGGCTCCCCACACCGGGTAGAGCGCGGTCAGCCACTCGAAAAGCGTTGCGTCCACGGCATACCCGCGCGTCGCCCACTGGTAGAGGTGATGGTGGGTGTTGACCAGGCCAGGTGTGAGCACGCACCCGGTGCCGTCGATCAGTGCGACGTCCTCGCCGGTGGGGGCGTACCGGCCGGCGGACACCGACCGGATGCGTGACCCCTCGACCACGACGTGGCCGACGGAGTGCTCCGTGCGGTCCGGGTCCATCGTGACGACCGTGGCGCCGTCGATGACGGTCAGCTCGCTCATGGTGTCGTCGCCATCCGGCTGCGTGCGGTGTTCAGCGGCTCCGCCTCCGCGACGAGGTCGTCGAAGCGGTGTCCGGCGATCTTGGCACTCTCCAGCAGGGCGGTCACCAGTTCGTGCTGGGTGGAGTTGTCCAGCCGGGCACGGCCCTGGGCCACCAGTTGCTCGACCGAGTCGGTCTCACGCACACAGGTGACCAGGGGGAAGCCGAACTTCTCGCGGTATGCCGCGGTGAGCGCCGACAGTTCGGCGCGCTCGTCGTCGCGCAACTGGCTGAGCATGATGGCGGCGCGGTCCCGGGACGACGCCTCGCCCAGTTGACCGTCCGCGACCTCCATGCTGCCGAGGTCGGGGTAGCCGGCGATCAGCGAGCGCTGCTTCTCGTCGGAGGCGGAGAACAACGCCTCCTGGAACGACGCCCGCAGATCGGGGGTGTCCTGGAACGGCCGCTGCTCGTAGGCGTCCTCGATGATCCAGGAGTTGCCCTGGAAGAGCGGCTCGAAGGTGCGCACGAACTCCTGCTTGCTCATCGCGTTGACCTGCGCCAGGCCGATGACCGACCCGGTGGGGCTGGTCGCGACCCCGGCGCCGCGGCTGGTGCCGACGTGGAAGAAGATCATGTAGAGCACGAAGGCGGCGATCGAGCCGATGGTGATGCCGGAGCCGAGGAAGACCTGGTAGTCCTTCGGCAGCAGGGTCGCGACGCCGGGCTCGGCCGTCACGAGCATCGCCAGACCGAGAGAGGTGGCCACGATGATGCCGTTGCGGTGGTCGTTGAAGTCGACCTTGCCGAGGGTCTGGATGCCGACGACGGCGACCGTCGCGAACATCGCCAGACCGGCTCCGCCCAGCACGCTGGAGGGTATGCCGGCCACGATGGCGCCGGCCTTGGGCAGCAGGCCGAGGATGATCATGAAGACCGCGGCGGTGGCCATGACGTACCGGCTCTTGATCTTGGTCAGCCGGACCAGGCCGACGTTCTCGGCGAAGCAGGTGTAGGGGAAGGAGTTGAAGACGCCGCCGATGAACGTGGCCAGCCCGTCGGCTCGCAGCGCCCGTGCGACGTCCTCGCCGTCGACCCGCTTGCCGACGATCTCGCCGGTGGCGAAGACGTCACCGCAGGTCTCCACCATCGTGACCAGCATGACCAGCACCATCGAGATGATCGCCGCGAGAGCGAACTTCGGCATACCGAAGTGGAAGGGAGTGGTGACCCCGAGCCAGCTGGAACTGCTGACGGAGTCGAAGTGCGCCTCGCCGGCGAACCAGGCGATCAGGGAGCCGATGGCCAGGCCGAGCAGCACGGCGATCGTCTGTACGAAACCGCGGAACAGCCGCTGGATGACGACGATGACGACGACGGTGCCGAGTGCGAGGGCGAGGGTCTTCCAGCCGCCGGCCGCCAGGTGGTAGTTGCCGCCGGCGTCCTGGCTGAGGACCGAGGCGCTGTAGGAGTGGGTCTTGGGGTCCCAGCGCAGCAGCGCGTCACCGGCGGCGACGGGCAACAGCGAGAAGCCGATGACCGTGATGACCGAGCCGGTCACGACCGGCGGGAAGAAGCGGACGATCTTGCCGAAGTACGGCGCGAGCAGGAACGTCACGACGCCCGAGACGAGCACCGCCCCGTAGATGGTCAGCAGCCCGTTGACGCCGCCGCCTGCGTTGACGCCGATGATGATCATCGGGGACACCGCGGTGAAGGTGACGCCCTGCAGCAGTGGGAGCCGGACGCCGACCTTCCAGAAGCCGATCGCCTGCAGCAGCGAGGCGATGCCGCAGGTGAAGAGGTCGGCGTTGATCAGGTGGATCAGCTGATCGGAGGTCAACCCGATCGCGCCGGCGAGCAGGATGGGGACGATCACGGCACCGGCGTAGAACGCGAGGACGTGTTGGATGCCGTAGACGGCGAGCTGTCCGGCGGGCAGGACTTCGTCGACGGGATGCTTCTGGGTGCGGGGGCGCACTTCCTCGGCGGTGGCAGCAGACATTGCGAGCGGTCCTTCCAGAGGCCCAGGGGGACATCAATGATGAGGTGGCAGGGGCATCTTCGCGCTTCGGCGGCCCGGCCGGGGGAGATTCCGCTGGTCATGCGAGGTGCGGCCGCAACTGAGTGCTTCTCGCTGGGCGTGGGGCCTGGGGAGCCACGCCGTCCGTTCGCTTATACGGAACAAAAATTTCGAGATATGAAATTAATGGCTGCAGACGAGAGTATGCCGTAGGTCACATCTTCGTCAACAGTTTGTTGAGAGATGGTGACCGCGCCCGACCGGCTCAGCTGTCGACGCGCACCCGGTTGAGGTAGTTGTAGATCGTGAAGCGGGACATGCCCATGGCCTCGGCCACCGTCTCCGCGGAGTGACGCATCTCGAACGCGCCGCGTTCTTCCAACAGGCGCACCGCGTGCTGCTTCTTGGCGCGGGGCAGCTCGGACAGCTGGTCGCCCAGCTCGCGTTCCACGGTCTGGATCAGCCGCGACAAACCGTCCGAGAGGTCGTGCTGGTCGAGCACTCGGACGTGGATCGTGTTGTCGCGCAATGTGATCGGGATGTCGTCGGACTCCGGAGGGCCGTCGACGACGACCGCGCCGACGCGGTGCAGCAGTGGTTGCAGCGCATCGGCGAGTTCGTCGCTCAGTGTCGGCAGATCGGGCGTCGGCAGCTCGGGCGTCGGCAGCTCGGGCATCGGCGGCTCAGGCATCGGTGCGCTCGATCTGCAGGCTGATCCGTGTGGCGCCGGCGGCGAAGGCCGCGCCGGCCGCGTCGTGGACGGCTTGCAGCAGCCCGTCGCCGGCGCCCTCGACCGTGGTGCCGAGGGGACCGAGATCGGGGTTCAGGCCGGCGGCGCGCAGCGCGTCGGCGGCCGCGCTGACATGTGCCGGCAGCGCGCCCTCACCACGGAACGGTTCGGTGGTGACCTCTGCGCGCAGCCTCATGAGGTGGCCTCGCCGGCGGTTCTCGCGGCGGCCTTGGCCTGCTTCTTGAACTCACGCACCTTCTGCAGCGACGCCTCGTCCACGACGTCGGCCACCGAGCGGTAGGAGCCGGCCTCGGCATACGGGCCGATCGCCTCGCGCCAGCCGTCGGGGGTGACATCGAGTTGTTTGCCGAGCAATGCGGCGAAGATGCGGGCCTTCTGGTCGCCGAACCCGGGCAGGGACTTCAGGCGCTTCAGCAGCTCGGCGGTCGTGTCGGCCGTCGTCCAGATGCGCGATGCGTCGGAGTCGTAGTCCTGGAGGACCACCTGGGCGAGCTGCTGCACCCGGCCGGCCATCGAGCGTGCGTAGCGGTGGATCGCCGGGGGCGTCGAGCACAGGTCGGCGAACTCCTGCGGATCCTGCGCCGCGATCTCGCCGGGATCGAGAGTGCCCAGCTTGGCGACGATCTTCGCCGGCCCGCGGAAGGCGTGCTCCATGCCGTACTGCTGGTCCAGCAGCATCCCGATCATGAGCGCGAACGGGTCGGTGGAGAGGAGCTGGTCCGCGGTGTCGTCCTGGGCGATCCGGATGTTCGGCATACGAGCAGCGTAGAACGCCGCAGGCCCGGAACTCGATGGCGCGGTGTCCGTCCTTGCTCCTATGTTGACGCTCATGACCACGGACAGGCCTGCGACGACACCCGATCTCGACCCGGCCGGGCGGACGGATCCGCCGGTGGACGCCGACGAGATCGACACGCTGCTCGGTTTCCTGCGTTACCAGCGGGACACGTTCCGCTGGAAGACCGGCGGCTTGACGTCCGCGCAGCTGGCGCAGACGGCGGCGCCGTCGGACATGACACTCGGCGGGATGATCAAGCACCTCGCCCTGGTGGAGGGGTGGTGGTTCCACCAGGTGCTCGTCGGCGCGGACGAACCGCAGCCGTGGTCGTCGGTGGACTGGAAGGACGACCCGGACTGGGAGTGGCACACCGGGGCCACCGATGAGCCGGGCGAACTCGCTGCGCTGTATGAGGATTCGGTGCGAACCGCTGACTCCGGCATCGAGCGCGCGATGTCCGCAGGGGGGTTCGATGCGTTGTCGGTGAAGTCGGACGGGCGCACGGGGAAGCAGTTCACCCTGCGCTGGATCGTCACCCACATGATCGAGGAGTACGCGCGGCACAACGGTCACGCCGACCTCATCCGGCAGTCGATCGACGCGCGGGTCGGCGAATGACCAGTGTGCGCACAGCGACCGAGGCCGACTGGCCGGTGATCTGGCCGATCGTGCGGGAGGTGCTGGCGGCGGGCGAGACCTATACGTTCCCGGCCGCGATGAACGAGGCCGAGGCACGCGAGATGTGGCTCGAGGAGCCGCCCGGCTGCACGGTCGTTGCCGTGGACGACGTCGACGGAACGGTGCTCGGCAGCGCGCACATGGGGCCGAACCGTCCAGGGCCGGGCGACCATGTGGGCACGGCCAGCTTCATGGTCGGTTCCGCTGCCCGTGGTCGCGGTGTCGGCCGCCTGTTGGGTGCGTATGTCGTGCAATGGCTACGCGATGAGGGTTATCACTCCGTGCAGTTCAACGCGGTGGTGGAGACCAACGCGGCGGCCGTCGCGCTCTGGAAGTCGTTGGGATTCACGGTGATCGGCACGGTGCCGGAGGCGTTCCGACTGCCAGGCGGCGAGCTGGTCGGGCTGCATGTGATGTATCTGAAGCTGTAGGCCACGTCCTGTGGCCATGTGTTGGTCGAGTGCCGGAGGAGCGCAGCGGCCGCATGCTGGTCGAGTGCTGTGGCCACTCGCTGGTCGAGTGCCGGAGGAGCGGGCGGGGTCCCCGCGAAGTATTCGGAGGAGCGAAGCGGGGGAGAAACTTCGTGGGGTGCCGGAGCGGGGGAGGTGTATCTAGACCACCGAAACCGCCCAAGCACGTCAGTCCAGCAAGGCGGCGCGCCATACAGCGCTCGGGACCGGCGCCTTGGCACATGATGACCGCACCGCCGGACCGGCTTCGCTGGTGATCCGCACCGACCAGGTGCGCCCGTCGACGTGGGTGACGTCGCACGTCCAGGACCCGTCCTCGTCGCGTGTCCCCGATGCCGAGATCGAGCTGAGAGCTGTCTCCGAGATGTGTTGCCGCACAGAGGATTCGGCGACTTGCAGCGGTGCCCTCAAGCAGCTGCGCCCGCGGTCGTGCAGCGGGGTGGAGAGTTCGGTCGGCACCTCGTGACGTCGTGCGGCGGCGAGTGCCAGCTCCGCGAGGTCGGGCGTGAGCCGGGCGTAGGTCTGACCGGACGGCAGTGCGATGCCGGTGGGAGAGAACCGGTGGCCGCCGGTGTGCGAACACTCCCACACGGCGCCCGGGTGGTTTGCCGCCAGGTCCAGTGCGACCGGCCGGCCACGCACCGCACAACACACGTCGCGCTTGCCGTTGGTGCAGATCAGCAGAGCCGGGTCGCGGGTCTCCTCGAGTTCCGGCAGCCGCTCGGTGGCGGCGTCCGGATCGTCTTCGAGGAGCAGATTCCACGGCAACGCGAGCAATTGAGCGGCGTCGTCGATCTCGCCGGTGAGCAGCCATGGGTCGCGGTCGAGGCAGCCGGCGATCAGGACCGTGTGTGGCCCGTCATGCCGTATGTCCGCGTGATCGCCCGGACGGCGGATCAAGAGGAGCCGGCCGCCGTGGTCCGCGCAGGCGCGCTCGAGCGCCCGGCCGACCTCGGGGTCCAGGTGGGACTGGGTGATCGCGCTGTGGCCCCAGGGGCCGTTCTGCTCCAGGCACACCCAGAACCGCGCGTAGGAAGCCGTGCCCCAGGCAGGCAGTCCCTCGACGTCCCACTGCATCGAGCAGGCCGACGGCGGTTGCGGGTCGGCGTGTGTCGTCATACCGGTGGCGATCCTTTCGTGGAGTGCAGGCTCCACCCTACGGACGGCGCAGCGGGACGGCTGCGCCCGCTGGTCGAGTAGGTGGAGGAGCGCAGCGGGGGAACCGTATCGAGACCCCGGCACGGGTCCCGCGGCACCTTGTCCGCGCTGTGCACAACCCTTGATCGGCGCGGGGATGTGGACAATGAAAACGTGGCCATAACTGTTGCCTACCAACCGAACTCGCGATAGACTCGAACACATGGACGAAGCAATCATGGATACGGTTGAGGGCGGTACCTCCGCGTTCGACGAGTCCGTGGTGCGCGCGTTCCATGACCGGCTCGACGACGGCATCGCCGGTGACACGCTTGAGGAACTACTGGCTGAGGTCCGTGTTCTGGAGGAAGCCAAGAACGCGATCAGTGCGCGGCAGGCCCGCCTGGCCGTCGCAGCGCACCGCCGGCAACGGCAGCTGGACGTCCCGCGTGGGATCAATCGCGCCACGACCGCGCGGAAGGTGGGTGCGGACATCGCGCTGGCGCGACGGTCGTCCCCGCACGCCGGGTCTCGGCTGCTGGGCGTGGCACACGCGGTGGTCGAGGAGATGCCCAACACGTTCCAGGCGTTGGCAGCAGGAGTGATCGGCGAACGGGACGCCACCCATCTGGTGGCAGCGACCAGCTACTTGAACCGGGAAGATCGGGCGAGTGTCGACGCCGCGATCGTCGACGACCTGGGTACCGTGTCGCACCGGCGACTGGTCGCCGCCGCACAAGCGGCCGCCTACCAGGCCGATCCCGAAGCGGCCACGACCCGCCGCGCCATGGCCGAGTCCGAACGCCGGGTCAGCCTGCGACCCGCACCGGACTGCATGACCTGGCTGACCGCGTTACTACCGGTCAAGGACGGCGTCGCCTGTTACGCAGCACTCAAGACTGAGGCTGATGCGAGCGCCACCGCCGACCACCCCCGCGGTCAGGTCATGGCCGACATCCTCGTCCAGCGCGTCACCGGACACACACCGGCCGACGGGGTCGGGGTCCACGTCAACCTGCTGATGCCGATCGACACCCTCACCGGCGACATCCCGGCCGAGGTGCCCGGTTACGGACCAATCCCCGCGGACCTGGCACGCGCATGAGTGACAGACCCCGCCCAAGCCGTCACCGTCCGACGCTTGTTCTCCTACCCCGACACCGGTGACCTGATCGGCATGGAGTCAACCTCCCGGTGCTACACCGGTCTGCTGGCCGACTTCATCGCCTTGCGGGACCGGTCCTGCCGCACTCCCTACTGCGACGCGCCGATCCGCCATACCGACCACATCGTGGCCCACGCCAAAGGCGGCGCCACCCGCGAACGCAACGGCCAAGGCACCTGCGAAGGCTGCAACTACGTCAAGAACCACCCCGACCACCTGATCGGGGGCGATGCCGGCGAAACCTGTGTCCTGACAGACGGACTGACCGCGAGCAGCAGGCCACCCGCACCACCAGGACACCCACCGCCCACCAGGTCACCGATCTCACGCACCCTGATGAACATCGAATTCCGTCAGCGCACGAAGACGCCATTTACGACGTACTGACCAACAATGTCACCGGTCGACGTAGAGGCAGAAGGGGTGGCCCGCTGGGTCGAGCATGACCCGAACATCATGCTGCGGCTGATAGTCGCAGAGCACCAGCCGGGCTCGTCATCGGCGAGTGGCCAGCCCAGCAGATCGCGATAGAAGCGCGCGAGGTCCTGCGCGTCCGGTGCGTCAAGCACCACTCCCAACCATCCGGTCAATTCCCTGGTGCCGGCCATACCCACTCACTATGCCAGGGAGCACGGACACGGATCGGGGAGACCGCTACTCGACCGACGTGCCGGGAAACGCGCCACCGATCACCGCAAGCTGCCCGGCCGGCGGCACACCGCTGCCGTCTCGTTTGCCGTCGGCGGCGGGCAGTTCGACCGCGGCACCCGTCGGGCTCGCGGCCCGCGCCGGTGCGGTGCCGGCCCAGGCCAGCACGAGCTCGTCCTCACCGCGCAGGAACCGGTGGCAGCGGACGCCGCCAGTCGCCCGGCCCTTGCTCGGGAACTCGTCATACCGACTCACCTTCACCGACTCCGGCCCGGTGCCCGGCAGCGCGCCGGAGGCTCCCGCCCCGGTGACGACGACCGCCGGAGCGGAGGTGTCGACGATGCCGAACCAGAGGGCTCGGGCGCCCGCGCCGAGCTTGACGCCCGCCATGCCTCCACCCGAACGACCCTGCGGGCGCACCAAGTCGGCGGCATACCGCAGGAGGTGTGCGTCGGAGGTGATGAAGACCAGGTCCTCCTCGCCGGTGACGACCTCGACCGCACCGACCACGGTGTCGCCGTCCTTGAGTGAGATGACCTCGAACGAATCCCTGCTCGGATAGTCGGGATTGACCCGCTTCACCACGCCGCGCTGGGTGCCGATCGCCAGGCCCTTGGACTCCGGCGACAGCGACGTCAACGCCAGCGGCTGTTCGCCCTTGGCGAGATCGATGTATGCCGCCAGCGGCGCCCCACCCGCCAGCACGGGTGCGTCGTTGGTGGGTGGCAGCGTCGGGAGGTCGATCGCGTGGAGCCGCACCAGTCGGCCGTCGGAGGTGACCACACCGAAGTCACCGCGGGCGGTCGTGCGCACCCGCGAGGTGACCACGTCGTGCTTGCGGCGCGAGCCGTCGCTGGTCAGCGGTGCCGCATCGGTGGTCCGGGCGAGCAGGCCGGTCGAGGACAGCAACACCCAGCACGGGTCGTCCGAGACCTCCAGCGCGGCCGCGGCTGCCGCGGTCTTCGCGCCGTTGCCCTCCAGCAGCACTGTCCTGCGCGGCGTCCCGTGCGTCTTGACGACGTCGGCGAGTTCGGCTGACACCGTTGTGCGCAGCAGCTTTTCGTCGTCGAGGATCGCCTGCAGGGCCGCAATCTGCTCGCGCAGCTCGGCCTGCTCCTTCTCCAGCTCGATACGGCTGAACTTCGTCAGCCGGCGCAGCTGCAGCTCCAGGATGTATTCGGCCTGCGGCTCGGACAGATCGAAGACCTGCATCAGCCGGCCGCGTGCCTCGCCGGCATTGTCCGAACTGCGGATGACCTGGATGACCTCGTCGATGTCCAGGATCGCGATGAGCAGACCGTCGACCAGGTGCAGCCGGTCGGTGGCCTTCTGCAGCCGGAACGCCGTGCGGCGGCGTACGACGTCGATGCGGAAATCGACATACACCGTGAGCAGTTCCTTCAGGCCCAACGTGCGCGGCTGCCCGTCGACGAGCGCGACGTTGTTGATGCCGAACGACTCCTCCATCGGCGTCTGCTTGTAGAGCGCCTCGAGCACTGCTTCGGGGTTGAAGCCGTTCTTGACGTCGATGACCAGCCGCATGCCCTTCATGTCGGACAGGTCGTTGACGTCCGAGATGCCCTGCAGCTTCTTGGCCTGGACGAGGTCCTTCATCCGCTCGATGACCTTCTCGGCGCCGACCATGTAGGGCAACTCCGTCACCACGATGGACTTCCTGCGCGGCGTGAGGTTTTCGATCGTCGCGGTCGCGCGGGTGCGGAACGATCCACGGCCGGTCAGGTAGGCGTCCCGGATGCCGTCCAGCCCCACGATCCGACCACCGCAGGGCAGGTCGGGTCCGGGCACGAACTTCATCAGGTCGTCCAGCGAGCAGTCCGGGTGGGTGATCAGGTGACGGGCTGCGGCGACGACCTCGCCGAGATTGTGCGGTGCCATGTTGGTCGCCATACCGACCGCGATGCCGCTGGCCCCGTTGACCAGCAGGTTCGGGAAGGCCGCGGGCAGGACTTCCGGTTGCTGCTCGCTCTCGTCGTAGTTGGGGACGAAGTCGACGGTGTCCTCGTGCAGCGACCGGGTCAGTTCCAGGGCTGCCCCGGCGAGCCGGACCTCCGTATAACGCGACGCCGCCGGACCGTTGTCGAGGGACCCGAAGTTGCCGTGCCCGTCGACCAGCGGCAGCCGCATGGTGAAATCCTGCGCCTGTCGCACGATGGCGTCATAGATCGCGGCATCACCGTGCGGTTGATATTTGCCCATCACCTCGCCGACCACGCGCGAGGACTTGACGTGGTTGCGCTCGGGGTAGAGCCGCATCTCGTCCATCGCGAAGAGGATGCGGCGCTGCACCGGCTTCAGGCCGTCGCGCGCGTCCGGGATGGCGCGGGAGTAGATGACCGAGTAGGCGTATTCGAGGTATGCCGCCTGCATCTCGTCGTCGACGTCGATGTCGACGATGTTCTGCTGCGCATCGTCGATGTACTCGGTGTCGCTCGTCTTCTTGCGCGCCATTACTGCCCTTCGGTGTCCCGCTGATCGCACGGCCTGACCGCACGGTGGTAGCGCCGATCATCTTCTCTCACGCCGTCCGAGCGCTGGGCACCGACACTCGGAACGCGTGCAACCATGCCGCGAGGAGGTACCTAGACCCGAGCTTTGCGCCACCCGGCGGCGACTGCATCGGACTCCGAACAGAACCAGCGCTCGCCCTTCGCGGGTGAGATCTTCGTGACGTTGTAGTACCGCTGACCCGGAACGTGATAGATCCGCTCACCCGAGGAACTGATGTTGCCTTTGATGTTGCACGCGCCGGTGGAAGTCGTGGTCGCCCGCGGGGGTGGAGTGCGTCGTGTTGTCGTGTGGATCGGTAGGGGAGCGACGCGCCGCCGCGGAGGCACCGAAGTGGCTCTCGGTGATGTCGTCCTGGGTGCAGCGGCGACCGGCTGTCGCGAACGCGGGGGTGATGTCTCGCTTCCGGCGGCCGCCGCAGTGCGCTGTGTGGTCCCGCGAGACTCACTCGATCGGCGGGGCTTCGGCGAGTGTGTCGCGGTAGTGCGCTGAGTGGGCGCAGCGACGACCCGCGTGTGGGTGACCGTGCGCACGACGGTCTGCGTGGGCGTCGCGGCAGCGACGTCCTGTTGCGCGTTGCAGCCCGCGAGAGTCAACGCACCGACCGTGAGGGTGCCGAGAAGGAGAAGTCGTCGTGCTTTCACGTGCCGCAGTCTAGGGATGAAATCCATTGGGAGTGAACGAAATGTCCAACTACCCGCCAGTCCAGGTCAGCCGTTGACGCGGTCCCGCCATACGAGCCAGTCCTGCAGCACGCCGAAGTCGTAGTCCGGGCCGCCGACCGGGACGGTGAACATCCGCGCGCCCAGGTCGTACAACGGGCGGCCGGCCTCCTCGGCGACGGTCGGCGCGATGCCGTCGCGGCCACGGCCGCCGACACCGACGGAGATCTCGATCTCCTCGAACGGTCGGCCGATCGCCTCGCAATGGCCGCGCAACACCTCGAGTTTGTGCGCCAACACGTCCGGGTCGGCGAAGCTGTGCCAGATGTTCGCGTGCTGGGCGACCAGCCGCAGCGTCTTCTTCTCGCCGCCACCGCCGATCAGCATCGGCAGCGGCCCGGTCGGTTGCGGGTTGAGCGCCGCGAGCCGCGACTCGATGCGCGGCAGGGAGGCAGCGAGGTCGTCCAGCCGCCCACCGGCGGTGCCGAAGTCGAACCCGTAGCTGTCATAATCCTTCTCGAACCAGCCCGAGCCCATCCCGAGGATGAGCCGGCCACCCGAGATGTGGTCGACGGTGCGCGCCATGTCGGCGAGCAGATCGGGGTTGCGGTAGCTGTTGCAGGTGACCAACGCACCGAGCTGGATGCGTGAGGTCTGCTCCGCCCAAGCGGCCAGCATCGTCCAGCACTCGAAGTGCTTGCCCTCCGGGTCACCGGTCAGCGGATAGAAATGATCCCAGTTGAAGGCGACGTCCACGCCGAGGTCCTCGGCGCGGCGCACGGCGTCACGGATCTGGTCGTATGACGCGTGCTGGGGCTGGATCTGGACGGCGATGCGCACCGGGCGTGAGGTCATGTCGGTAACACTAGGTGCACGCGCACCACCTCGACGGAAGGACAGTCGTTGCACGAGCAGCTCCGCCAGCTCCGGGACCGGGCCGAGCAGATCGTCGCTGCGGACATGTGGAGTTACCTCAACCGTGGCTCCGGCGACGAGCGCACCGTCCAGGAGGCGCACGACGCCTGGGATCGTTACCGGCTACGACCGCGGGTGTTGCGGGATGTCGCCCAGGTCTCCACCGCCGTCGACCTCTTCGGGCGGTGGCGGACGCCGATCGGCGTCGCCCCGACCGCCTTCCACGCGCTGCTGCACGCCGACGGTGAAGTGGCCACCGGCGCGGGCGCGTCCGCCGCCGGCGCCCCGATGGTGGTGTCCAGTCGCGCCACCCGCCGCATCGAGGAGGTCGCCGCGGCGGTCGGCGGGCCGTGGTGGTTCCAGGTCTACCTGATGCGTGAGCGCGCCATCACCGGCGCGCTGATCGAGCGCGCCGCCGCGGCCGGAGCCACCGCGATGGTGCTCACTGCCGACACGCCGTATGTCGGGCACCGCGCCCGCAGTGCGGCCCG
Source organism: Flexivirga sp. (assembly GCF_051955415.1). Taxonomy (NCBI): domain Bacteria; kingdom Bacillati; phylum Actinomycetota; class Actinomycetes; order Micrococcales; family Dermacoccaceae; genus Flexivirga; species Flexivirga sp. The sequence goes on along the minus strand of NZ_JBQCGS010000041.1, from coordinate 20,793 downwards.
CAGCCGGCCATTGCCGTTGTCGGACGAGCAGGCCCTGACGAACATGCGCGACCACCTACCGGCCGACGTCGCCGACATCTGGGACGCCATCGACCAGCGCGCCGACCTCTCGCTGGCCGACATCGCCTGGGTGGCGGAGACGTCCGGTCTGCCGGTGCTGGTCAAGGGTGTGCTGCGCACTGACGACGCGCTGGCCTGCGTGGAGGCCGGCGCCTCGGGGATCTGGGTGAGCAACCACGGTGGCCGACAACTGGACCGCGCCGTACCGACTGCAGCGGCGCTGCCGGAAATCGTTGCGGCAGTGGGCGACTCGGTGCCCGTGGTCGTCGACGGGGGAGTGCGCGACGGGTTCGACGCCCTCACCGCCCTCGCGCTCGGCGCGCGGGCCGTGATGCTCGGCCGGCCGATCATGTGGGCGCTCGCCGCCGGTGGCCGGGACGCCGTGTCGGCGACTCTCATCGAGCTCACCGCCGAGCTGCGGCACGCGATGGGTCTGGCCGGCGCGGCGCAATTGGCCGATCTCGCCGGTTCGATGGTGACCGGCCGCTGAGGTCAGTGGACGTTGCCGAACCGCCCGAAGTGCGCAACCTCCCCGAAGTCGCGCCGACGCACCGACCGGGTGCTGCCCGACGGCGTGGACTCGGCCGGGTGACCCACCGCCACCACCCCGACGATGCCGTGATCGGCGGGTATGCCGAACGCCTCGCGCACCGCATCCAGCCGTTCCACCGGCACCCCGAAGAACAGCCCGCCCAGCTCCTCGTCGACGGCACCCAGCAGCATCAGCAGCGCCGCCATACCGGTGTCCACGTCCCAGTAGGGGACCGGCCAGTGCTCCTCGCTCCGGTCCTGCCACGGTTTGTCCGCCCGCGCGTAGCGTCGCAGGTAGGCGCCCTTGTCCGAGCAGCAGATGATCAGCACCGGTGCCGCGCTGACCCCGCGCAGCCACGCGTCCGGTGTGCCGTCGTCGGTCGTCGCCGCCCAGAACGCGTCGCGCTCCTCGCCGCGCAGGACCACGAAGTCCCAACCTTGGCTGAAACCCGCACTCGGTGCCCGCACCGCCAGCTCCAGCAACCGCAGCACGGTCTCCTCCGACACGTCCCGGTCCGCATCGAACCGGCGCACCATCCGGCGCCGCAGCACGGCGTCACGCAACTCCATGGCCAGCAGCCTAGGTGCGCCGGCCGCAGCAGGGCGGGGGGTTAGGCTTTCGGCTGGCCGGTGACACATCCGGACCGGCCGACAACGCACATGTGGCGGGCACCAACCGCGCACGCGGTTGCGGCGTCTACTCGGGTATGACGGCGACGATCACCGGGCAGCGCGCTGCTGTCCGCGTCCCACGGGAAAGGTGGCGATGGGTGGCTTCGGGGGAAGCAGCCGTCGAAAGCGCCGTCCGCGAGGTGTATGACGCACACTTCGGACGGCTCGTCGGTTGGACCACGCAGTTGATCGGTGACCGGGACTTGGCCCATGACGTGGCCACGGAGGCCTTTGTGAAGCTGATGACGCACTGGCACACGGTGCAGGACCCCCGCGCCTGGCTCTACACCGCCGCCGCCAACCAGGTCCGCGACCACTGGCGCAAACGCGGCCGGGAGGCCGCGGCATACGAGAAGTACACCGCCGGCAGCGCCCGCGCGGTGGACGTCGCCGACCCCGGGCTCGACCCGGCGACGCGGCTGACGGTGCGCGAGGCAGTGGAGTCGCTGCCCGAGCGCTTCCGGCTGGTGGTCCTGCTGCACTACTACGCCGACCTGTCGGTCGCCCAGGTCGCCCTGCAGACCGGCAAGAGCGAAGGCACGATCAAGCGCGACCTGCACGATGCCCGCAAACAGCTGGCCCGACGGCTGGAGGTGTCCCGATGAGTGACGAACGCACGAGCGGGCGGTATGACGGCGGGGAGCCGTCGGCCGACCACGACCCGGTGGCGCGGTTCTTCGCCACTGCGCGGGCCGAAGTGCGCGAGGACCGGGCGACCGACCTGGACTGGCAGCGCATCGTCCGTGGGGCGCGTCGCACGTCCCGACGCCGCAACCGGTTGGCGTTGCTGTCCAGCGCCGCCGTCGCGGTGCTGGCGATCTTCGCCGTCTTCCTCTGGCAGCAGGACGGCATCAGCGATGGCGTGCACCGCGGCGAAGCCGTCGTCGGCGCGACCGATCAGGTCGTCACCGGCGAGCCGACATCGGCACCGTCCTCGGTGTCCGCCCAGCAGACACCGACCGCGGTGCCGGCGAGCTTCGACACCTGGTCGGTCAGCAACGCGGGACAGAGCACGCTCTACGCGCTCGGTTCGCAGACCTGCGGTGGCGACACCTGCCCGGTGCTGTTGCGGTCCAATACCAGCGGCGAGAAGTGGAACGCCGTACACCGGTTCACCGGCACCGACGTGTCGGCGGCGACCGGGCAGGCCGTGCCGCGGATCCAGCCGGTGCGCGCGATCACCCAGACCCGCTTCGCCACGCCGCAGACCGGTTACGTCTTCGGTGGCGACCTCTGGGTGACCCACGACGCCGGTGCCAGCTTCACCAAGATGAGCCACCCCGGCCAGACCGTGCTCGATGTCGAGATCAATCAGAACCAGGCCGTGTTGCTCAGTGCCGACAACTGCGGCCAGGGCGTGTGCAACGGTCCGGTCTACGTGAGCCGTTTCGACCCGGCCAAGAACTCCATCGCCACCGCCGACGCCGAGGTGAAGCCCAGCACGCAGATCAGCGGCGGCACCGTGGTCGTGCAGAACGGCCAGGCGTTCATCCAGCTGACCCCGTCCGACCCGTCCTCCGCGGTCGCGCCGATGCGGCTCGACGACTCGACGCTCACCCGCGTGGATGCACCGCCGGCCTGCCGGGGCGCCTCGCTGCAGGCACTCACCGCAGCCACGAACACCAAGAACCTGCTGTTGTTCGCGCTGTGCGACCCGCGCACGACGGCGGACAACCACCTGTCCTACACGATCGTGCGCAGCGATGACGGCGGCAGGTCGTGGCGGAGCATCTCGGTCGGAGCACTGAAGCTGCCGCGTCTCGGGCAGGTGTCGCTGGCAGCCGCAGACAGCCAGCACCTCGTGGCGTCCGCCGGCGGGCCGCGGGAGACGTCCGGAGTGCCGGCCAGCAGTGGCGAGGACAGCCTGATGGTGTCGAACAACGGCGGCCACGGGTTCGGCGCCGCGACCCCGCCGAAGGGTCAGCAGCTGCCGGGCACCGGTTTCGACTGGACGGCCAGCGCCGGGGCCGGGATCGTCTACGCCGTGCCGCGCACCACGCACGGCTTCTGGAGCACCACCGATTTCGGCGCATCGTGGAGCGTGATCGACCCGCGGCCCTGACGCGTCGGCGACCGGACCGCCGACAGTGGCATGCTCGAGACATGGACTCGACCGACGGCGTCGCACCGACCGAGCCCGTGGGTGAGCTGCCACCGGGCTACCCCCGCGACTGGGAGGCCGACGTGGTGCTGCGCGACGGCTCGGTCGCGCAGGTGCGGCCGATCCGGCCCGACGACGTCCGGCTGCTGCAGGAGTTTCACGAGCGCCAGTCCGACGAGTCGATCTACCTGCGCTTCTTCGCCCCGCTGAAGCACCTGTCCGATCGCGAGGCGCAGCGCTTCGCCAACGTCGACTACCTCCAGCGGGTCGCCCTGATCGTGGAGGCCGGTGGCCGGATGGTCGGCGTGGCGCGCTACGACCGGTTGACCGGGCCCGACGGGCCGCGCGCCGAGGTGGCCTTCAACATCGCCGACGACTTCCAGGGCCGCGGCGTCGGCTCGGTGCTGCTGGAGCACCTGGCCGCCATCGGTGCGGAGGCCGGCGTGCAGGAGTTCGTCGCCGATGTGCTGCCGCAGAACCACAAGATGATGGGCGTCTTCACGGACGCGGGCTTCGAGATCCAGCGCCGCTTCGACGACGGTGTCATCGCCCTGTCCTTCCGGATCGAGCCCACCGAGCAGTCGCAAGCGGTGCGCGCGGCGCGGGAGCAGCGCGCGGAGGCGCGCAGCATGCGCTCGCTGCTGGCCCCGGCCTCGATCGCGGTCGTCGGTGTCGGCGCTCAGCCCACCGGTCTCGGCCGCGGTGTCTTCGAACACCTGCAGGCGGGCGGCTTCACCGGCACCCTGTATGCCGTCAACCGCAACATCCACCACGAGATCCCCGACGTCACGGTCCACCCGAGTGTCCGGAACCTGCCCGGGCCGGTCGAGCTGGTGGTGGTGGCCGTTCCGGCGCGTGAGGTGTTGCAGGTGGTGCGGGACTGCGCGGCCCGCGAGGTGAAGGCCCTGGTGGTGATCTCGGCCGGCTTCGCCGAAGCCGGCCCGGAGGGGGAGCGGCTGCAGGCGGAGCTGGTCCGCACCGCCCGCCGGCACGGCATGCGCGTCGCCGGCCCCAACTCGTTCGGGCTGATCAACACTCGCGACGACGTGCGGATGAACGCCACCCTGGCGCCCGAGATGCCCGGCAACGGACGCTTCGGCCTCTTCGCGCAGAGCGGCGCCCTGGGCATCGCGGTGCTCGACTTCGCCGACCGCCGCGGACTCGGGCTGACCGACTTCGTCTCCACCGGCAACCGCGCCGACGTCTCCGGCAACGACGTCATGCAGGCCTGGATCGACGACGACAGCACCGCCGCCGTCGGCCTCTACCTGGAGTCGATGGGCAACCCGCGCAAGTTCTCCCGCATCGCGCGCCGGCTGTCACTGCAGAAGCCGGTCATCGTGGTCAAGTCCGGCGTGTCGTCCTACGGCGTGCCGCCCGGCCACCGCGTCCGGCCGACCCACACCTCACCGGATGCGTTCAAGTCCATGCTGCGCCAGGCGGGCGTCATACGCGTGGAGAACCTGCACCAGATGTTCGACGTGGCCCAACTGGTGGTCAACCAGCCGATCCCGCACGGGCCGCGGGTGGCGATCGTCGGCAACTCCGACGCGCTGGGCGCGCTGGCCGCGGACAACGCCGTCAGCTGGGGCCTGCAGATCACCCACGGGCCGGTCAATCTGCCCGCCGAATGCACTCCGGCGCAACTGGAGACCGCCGTCGAGGCAGCCTTCGCCGACCCGGACGTCGACAGTGTCGTCACGGCCTTCATGCAACCGGCCATCGCCCAGGGCATCGGGCTCGCGGCAGCGCTCGCAACCGTCTCGGCACGGCACCCCAAGCCGTGCCTGACGACGTTCCTCGGCATCAGCGGCGTCACCGACGCACTCTCCGCCCCCGATCCGCGGAGTCAGATCGAGCGGTTCGTGCCCTCCTACGCCGTCCCGGAGGACGGTGTCCGCGCACTCGCGGCGGCCACCCGGTACGGCGAGTGGCGGGCCACCGATCGCGGCGCTCCGGTGCTGCCCGACGGCATCGACCGGGTCGCCGCGGAGCAGCTGGTCGACGCCGTGCTCGAGGCATCACCCGGCGGCCGGGAGCTGACGGCGACCGAGGTGCGCACGCTGCTGGCGGCATACGGCATCGAGGTGTGGCCGCACACGTCGGTGCGCTCCGCCGACGAAGCCGTCCAGGTCGCCGAGCAGCTGGGTTACCCGGTCGTGGTCAAGTCCGTGTCGCCGCTGGTGCGCATCCAGCCGGTCTCCTCCGTGCGCGTCGACCTGGCGAATGCGGACGCCGTGCGCGACGCCTACACCGTGCTGGACGAGCGGCTGGCGCCGCTGCACGCCAATCGGCTGGTCGTGCAACGGATGGCGACTCCCGGCATCCCGTGCATCGTCGCGACCGGCGAGGACCCGCTCTTCGGGCCGGTGGTGCGCTTCAGTCTGGCCGGGGCGCCGACCGAGGTGATGGGCGATCTCGCCTATCGGATCCCGCCGTTGACCGAGGTCGACGTGCGCGAGCTGATCAACTCCGTGCGCGCCGCGCCGTTGCTGCACGGCCGCGGGGGCGGCCTGGCGATCGACCAGGGCGCGTTGGAGGACCTGGTCGCACGCATCTCGGTGCTTGCCGAACAACTGCCCGACGTGGCCTCCCTGGAGTTGAATCCGGTCAACACGCATGTCGCGGGCCTCGAGGTGCTCGGCGCGTCCGTGACGCTCGCGCCCCCGGCGGTGCGCACCGATTCCGGACGCCGCTCACTGCCGAGCGCGTACCTGCGACAATGACGGGCATGTCTTCGTCCAGCAAGCAGATCACCGCGTCGGCGCTGCCCACCGGGCTCCTCGCCGACATCGAGCAGGCGGGCTACTTCCCGCTGCTCGTGGCCGATGTGGTCGCCGCCGCGGTCGGCACCGAGAACATCACCTCGCATCTGGTGCACGCGGAGACGACGATCGACAACGAGACGGTCCGACGCCACGTCACCGTCTTCGTGCTGACCGACAGCCGACTGATCCTGGCGCACGCCGACGATCACGCCCCGACACCCGACTCGCCGGTGCAGCACCTGGGGATGGTGGCGACGGCGACCAGCGAGACGGTGCCGTTGTCCTGCGTGCGCGGCGTCATGCTCGGCCGCGTCGTGCCCGACCCCGAGCGGTATGTCGAAGGTTCCTTCGGCCGGGAAGTGACGCTGACCATCTCGTGGGGTGCAGTGTCCCGGGTGGACCTGCTGCCGGCCAACTGTGCGGACCCGACCTGCGACGCCGACCACGGCTACGAGGGCACCATCACCGGTGACGACGTCACCGTCCGGGTCAGCGCGGACGCCGACGGTGACGCCAATCTGCAGCAGGCGCAAACGTTCTCGGCCGCGCTGTCTGCCGCCATCGGACGCTGACGGTGGCGATCAGCGCAGCCGGCACGCCGTCATACGACGCGGGGGGCCTGGCGGGAGTGCTGCCCCGTGTCGTGGCGTCGCTGGGTGGCCCGGACCTCGCGCCGGCGGCGACCCGGGCGCCGCTGCCCCCCGCGCAACGAGCCGTCGTCGTCCTGGCGGACGGGCTCGGTGCGCAGCTGCTGCGGACCCGGTCTGGCCACGCGCCCTTCCTGCGGGTGTCCGCGGCGAGCCAGGATCCCGCCATACCCGGCGTGCTGACCGCGGGATTCCCCTCGACCACCGCCACCAGCATGGGCACCTTCGGCACCGGCCTGCGGCCGGGGGCCCACGGCCTGGCCGGTTACCAGGTGCGGGTGCCGGGCAGCGACCGGCTCTTCAACGAACTCGACTGGGTCGACGGCCCGGATCCGCAGCAGTGGCAGCCTCATCCGACCGTGTTCGAACGCGCCGGCACCGCCGGCATACCCGTCACGATGATCGGCCCGGCCAAGTTCGACGGCTCCGGCCTGACCACCGCGGCGCTACGTGGCGCACGGTTCTCCGGCGCACGGGACCTGCCGGCGGCGGTCGATGCGGCGGTGCGGGCGGTCCGGGCGACGCCGCGGGCGCTGGTCTATCTCTACTGGGGCGACGTCGACCGCACCGGACACCAGCACGGGTGCGACTCCTGGCAGTGGGGCGAAGCGGTCGAGCTGCTCGACGGCGAGCTGCGCCGACTGCGCACCCTGCTGCCCGACGACACCTCGCTGACGGTGACCGCCGACCACGGCATGGTCGACGTGCCGGACGCGGCCAAGACCGACATCGCGCACGATCCGGAGCTGCGCGCCGGCATCGAACTCGTCGGCGGCGAGCCGCGGGGTCTGCAGCTCTACTGCCGCACCGGCGCCGCCGCTGACGTCGCCGCGACCTGGTCGGCGCGTGTCGGCGATCAGGGCTGGGTGATGACGCGCGAAGAAGCAGCCGCCGCAGGGCTTTTCGGCCCGGTGACGCCCGAGGTGTTACCCCGCTTCGGCGACGTGATCGTGGCCGTGCACGCACCGATCGGCTTCGTCGACACCCGGGTGATGAACTCTCGCATCGTCAGCCTGATCGGCCAGCACGGATCACTCACCGACGCCGAGCAGCACGTGCCGTTCATTCACCTGTCGGCGCGATGAACGCCCCTCGTAGGCTGTCCGACCGTGGCTGAACTCGTCTTCTTCTCCGGCACCATGGATTGCGGCAAGTCCACCCTCGCGCTGCAGATGGACCACAACCACCGCGCCCGCGGACGGCGCGGCCTGGTGTTCACCAAGCTGGACCGCGCCGGCTCCGCGGTGCTGTCGTCACGGCTGGGCCTGTCACACGAGGCGATCGAGGTCGACGACTCCCTCGACTTCTGGGAGGTGGTCGTCGAGCAAGCGACCGGTGGCCGGGTCATCGACTACCTCATCTGCGACGAAGCGCAGTTCTACACGCCCGCCCAGGTCGAGCAATTGGCACGGCTGGTCGACGAGATGAACATCGACGTCTTCACCTTCGGCATCACCGCAGACTTCCGCGCCCAGCTCTTCCCGGGCTCCCGGCGGTTGATCGAGCTGGCCGACCGCACCCAGGTGCCGCAGGTCGAAGCGCTGTGCTGGTGCGGCAAGCGGGCCACGCACAACGCGCGGGTGGTCGACGGCGACAGGGTTGTCGAGGGCGAGCAGGTCGTCGTCGGTGACACTGCTCAGGGCAGCCCGGCCGTGGTCGAGTACGAAGTGCTGTGCCGCCGCCACTACATGCGCCGGATGACCTCCCACGCCGCACGCGCGCAGTCCTTCTCCGACGAGGTCCTGCCCTTCGATCTCGGCCTGTGCCCGCTGCCGGGCAGCCAGCCGCGAGCCGCCGAGCCCGCTGCCGGAGATTCCGGCTCGCACTTGGCATGATGGGCACATGACACGGGACGGCCGATCGGGCAGGCAACGCCGCCGCGCCGAACGTGACCGGGCCTTCACCGAGCCCGTCCCGCAGCCGTCCCGCACGCGACCGATGCCGCCCGGCCCACGGGCACCACGGACCCGGCCCGCGCAGCGGGCGCCATACCCCTCTGAAAGCGGCAGCGAACCCCTGCCCGCCGCCCCGGACGCCGGTGGCACCAGCCGCCACGACGGCGTGCCGCACGAACGCCCGCACGACGGGGGTCCGCACGGCGACAGCCCGCACGCCGGCCGCGACACCGCGCTCGCGGCCGGCCGTGGCTTCGTGCGGGGCGCGGGAGCGATGGCTCGACTGACGGCGACCGCCAGCAAGAAGACCGTGTATGCCGCCCGCAAGGCCAGCGAGGCCCAAGGTGCGGGGGAGAGCGGTCTGGCGCGGATGATCCAGGTCCACGCCTTCAACTCCGCCGGTGACGCGACGGTGACCATCGGCCTGGCCGGCACCGTCTTCTTCTCCGTCTCCTCGGCGCAGGCCAAGAGTCAAGTGCTGCTCTTCCTGGTGCTCACCATGCTGCCGTTCACCGTCGTGGCGCCCTTGCTCGGCCCGCTGCTGGACCGCTTCCGGCACGGCCGGCGCTGGGCCATCGGCTTCACGCTGGCGATCCGCGCGTTCCTGTGCTGGGTGCTCGCCGGTGCGGTCGAGCGTGACTCGGTGTGGCTCTTCCCGGTCGCGCTGTGTGTGCTGGTGGCGTCGCGTGCCTACCTGGTCACCCGGTCCTCGGCCGTACCGCGCGTGCTGCCGCCCCAGCTGACCCAGGTTAAGGCGAACGGCCGGCTGTCGCTGGCCGGTGTGATCGGCGCCGGCGTCGCCGGTGCGTTGGCCGGTGGTGCGGCCAAGCTCGGCGGTGCCGCCTGGTCGCTGCGCGTCGGGGCGCTGCTGTTCGCCGTCGGCACCGTGCTGGCCGTCCTGCTGCCGCCACGGGTCGACTCGGCCGTGGGGGAGAAGCCCGCACCGTCCGGCCTGACGACGGGCAAGGCCGCCGGCCGCGGCGTCGGCCCGGCCGTGGTGACCGCGCTGCGTGCCAACACCGGGTTGCGCTGGCTGTCCGGTTTCCTGACCATCTTCCTGGCCTTTTTGGTGCGCAGTCACCCGTTCCCGGGCTGGGAGGGCAAGGAGACGCTGCTGCTCGCCCTGGTGCTGGGCGCCGCCGGCGTCGGCAACTCGGTCGGCACGGTCGCCGGTGCGGTGCTGAAGATCGCCTCCCCGAAGACGATCGTGCTGTCCACGCTCGTCGCCGACGCGGCGATGGTGGTCGTCGCCGCTGCGCACTTCACCGTGGTGACCGCCGTCGCCGTCGGCTTCGTCGCCGGCACCGGGCAACAGCTGGGCAAGCTGGCGCTCGACTCGCAGATCCAGAACACGGTTCCGGAGCACATGCGCACCAGCGTCTTCGGTCGCTCCGAGACGCTGCTGCAGTTCGCCTGGGTCATCGGCGGCATCATCGCCGTCGTCATACCGACCAACGCGTCGCTGGGCATGGTCGTCGCCGCGGTCGTGCTGGTCGGCTGGGCCACCGTCGTGCTGATCTGGAACAGCGGGCGCTCGCTGCCGGTGCCCGGCCGGGTGCGCGCCGCAGCACCGCACCTGCCGGGACACCGCGCGGCGCCGCCGGAGCAGCATGATGAGGCCGAGACGCCCCGCGACGAGGCCGAGACGATCAGCGTGCGACGCAGCGACGTGGCGCGGCACCGGCCACCCGAAGCGGGCCGGAAGCCGACACCGCGGGATCGACCCGGCGGCTGGCGCTAACCGGCCGGACCCGGTGCGCGCTCAGTCGCGCCCGGGACGACGCCCGAACATGATGTCGTCCCAGCTGGGCACGCTCGGCCGGCCCTTGCGCGCCGTGGTCGGCCGGTCCGGTATGACGGAGTCCGGCTCGGCGTCCTGCGGTTCGTCCACGGGTGCGGTGTCCACCGGGTCGGTGTCGACCGGCCGGCTCTCCGCGTCGCCGGTGTCGGTGCCCGGTGCTGTCTCGGCCGGTTCGCTGCCGTCGTCCGCGGCGTGTTCGTCGGCGGCGTGTTCGTCCTCGGCCGCCACGTCCGTCGCCTGCTGCTGCGACTCGGCAGGCTCGTCCAGATCGGCGAAGAGATCGGCGGTGCCGGTGACCGGGTCGTGCCCCAGCTGCTCTACCGAGGGCTTGGCCGCGGCCGGTGCGCTGGTGTCCTGGGTCCCGGCGGCGCCTTCCGCGGCGGCGAGGTCCTCCGGGCGCGGGTGTGAGCCGACCGGCGGTGCCTCGCCGGAGGTGTCCAGGTGCTCGCGCGGCGCCGCGTCCTCGGGGAAGTCGTGCGGTGCGGCCGACCGGCCCTTGCGGCGCCGGTTCTTGGACCGCTCGCGCATCGCGGCCACCAGGTCGACGGGGCCGTCGCCGGGCTCGGCCTGCTGGGCGCCCCCCGTCGACCCGCCACCCTTTGACCCGCCACCCTTCGGCCGGCCGGCCGCCGCGGAGCCGGCCGTGGCGCCCGTCGTGGCAGCAGCTCCACCCGCCGGCTGCTGCGGCACCGCGGTGGCGGAGGTCCGGCCGCCGCGCACCCGGCGGACCGACGTCTTCGTGCCGGCGTTGAGACCGCCTTCGGCCTCCACGTCGTAGACCGATGACTCGCGGCCGACGCCGACGGACAACGGACCGGGTGAGCCCTCGTCCTCGCCGAGCCAGCGTGCCTCGTCGTCGGTGGGCTCCAGGGTGCGGCTGCGCACGTCGAAGTGCCAGGTGGCGCGGCGCTGCCGGCCTCCGGCGGGGAAGCTGACCAACACGGTCCAGTCGCCGTCACGTCCGCGCCAGGAGTCCCAGACGACGTCGTCCGCCTCGACGCCGCGGCCGTCCAGGCGGTGTTCGACGCGGTCGCCGAAGGTGGTGTCGGCGCGGCCGGCGGATCCGCCGCTCACCGCGAGCTGTCGGGCCAGGCCGGCCACGTGGTCGCGCTCGGCGCGGATCGGGCCCTCGTAGCGGCGGACCTTGTCCACCGTCCATCCCGCGCGTTCGGCGACGTCGGTCACCGAGACGCCGGCGCGCAGCAAGGCCTGCACGTCGCGCGGGCGCAGATCCTCAGGCACCGGCACCACGTCGACGTCAGCCGAGGGCGCCGGCGCCGCACGACGCAAGGACGCACGCAGGGCGTCGTCGATCGGCACCGTGAAGCGGTCGTCACCGTCCTCGGTGAGAAGCAGGTGTTCGCCGTCGTCATGGACGCCGATCAGTCGCAGCTCCCGCATGTGCGTATCTCCCAGGTACCCGTGGTGCGCCGAGTCCAGCTCGGATCCGTCCGCCGCTGCAGTCTCGCTGCAATCAGCCGCAGCCAACCATGCCACGACGCGCGGTGTGGACCCGGCAGGGCGCGCCGGACGAGGGCCAGTGGCCACCTCGTGACGGGCTCATGCCGAGCGTCCGGCGGGCGTCGTACGCTGGCGTTTGTCGGCCGTCCCGCGCCGGCCCCATTCGCACCTCGCAGGAGCCACAAGATGTCCTCGCCGATCGCGGAGCCCCCCGAGCCGTCCGCGCGACCCGACCGTCCGGAGGCGCCCGCCACCGAACCGGCCGGTCAGCCGGTCACCGAGCCGACCACCGAGCCGACCACCGAGCGGGCCTTCGACCCCGTGACTTCGCCCGAGGGCGAGTCCCTGGCCCTCGAGCCGTATGACGCCGTGCTGGTGCTCTCCTTCGGCGGTCCCGAGGGTGAGGAGGAGGTGATGCCGTTCCTGCGCCGGGTCACCGGCGGCCGCGGCATCCCGGACGAGCGGCTCGCCGAGGTCGCCGAGCACTACTACGCCCGCGGCGGGCGTAGCCCGATCAACGACCAGACGCGCGCCCTGCAGCAGGCGATCCGGGCCGAGCTGCGTCGGCGCGGCTACTCGACGCCCGTGCTGGTCGGCAACCGCAACAGCGAGCCGTTCCTGGTCGACGTGCTGCGTGGGGCGCAGGACTCCGGAGCAGAGCGGGTGCTGGTGGTCACGACCAGCGCGTATTCGTCATACAGCTCGTGCCGGCAGTACCGCGAGGACATCGCCGGGGCGCTCGAGCAACTGGCGGATGAAGGCCGCACTTTGCAGGTCGACAAGATCCGGCAGTACGCCACCCATCCCAGCTTCGCCAGGGTCAACGCGCGGCTCGTGACCGACGCCGTCCGCGCCAGCGGCCAGCCGGACGACGACAAGCTGCGGGTCGTGTTCGTCACCCATTCGATCCCGACGGCCATGGACGACACCTCCGGCCCCGGCGACGGCGAGGGCAACCTCTACGAGCACCAACACGACGAGATCGCCCACGTCATCCTCGATGAGGCCGGCATCACCCTCGATCGCAACCTCAGTGGCGCGCTGGTCTATTGCTCACGCTCGGGCCGCCCGGAGCAACCGTGGCTGGAGCCTGACGTCAACGACCACCTGCGGCAACTGGCCGGCAGCGGCATCACCGACGTGGTGGTCGCCCCGATCGGCTTCGTCTCCGACCACATGGAGGTCGTGCACGACCTGGACACCGAAGCCGCCGAGACGGCCGACGAGGTCGGGCTGCGGATGACACGGGTGCCGACGGTCGGCACCGATGCAGAGTTCGTCATGGGCCTGGTGGACCTGGTCGAGGAGCGCGCGGCCGAGGCGCGAGGGGAGCGGGTGGAAGCGATCGCCTGGCCCGGCGAGGCGATGCCGTCGATCTGCGCACCCGGTTGCTGCCCCAACCTGCGCGTGGCCAAACCGGCCGCCTGCGGGAGGGACTGACCCGCGATGACCGCAACGACACCGGAGCTGTCGGCCGACGAGATCGCCGACCTGGAGACCATCGCGTGCACCCTCGCCCGGGAAGCCGGCGACCTCATCGTCGAGGAGCGACCGGACGATCTCGGCGTGGCGGCGACCAAGAGCACCCAGACCGACGTTGTGACCGTCATGGACAAGCGCAGCGAGGAACTGCTGCGCACCCGGCTTGCGACGGCCCGCCCCGGCGACGGGCTGCTGGGCGAGGAGGGCGCCGCACAGCCGTCGCGGACCGGCATCAGCTGGGTCGTCGACCCCATCGACGGCACCGTCAACTACCTCTACCAGCTGCCGGCGTATGCCGTCTCCGTCGCCGCCTGCGTCGGCGATGTGTACACCCCCGGTGCGTGGCGGCCGGTGGCCGGTGCCGTCCTCAATCCCGTGACGGACGAGCTCTTCCACGCGGGCCTCGGCGCCGGTTCGTTCCTGGACCACCGCGGCCGGTCGACCGCCCTGCAGGTGAGCGCCCAGGCCGACCTGGCGCTCAGCCTGCTGGCGACAGGCTTCGGCTACGACGTCGACAAGCGCACGCGGCAGGCCGCTCTGGTGGCCGAACTCGTGCCGCAGGTCCGCGACATCCGGCGAGCCGGCAGCGCGGCGCTCGACCTCTGCTCGGTCGCCGCGGGGCGGCTGGACGGCTATTACGAAGCCGGTCTGCACCCCTGGGACCTGGCGGCCGGGTGGTTGATCGTGACCGAGGCCGGAGGCCTCGTGCAGGGTCCTGCGGGTCGTGCTCCGACCCACGAGCTGGTGGTCGCGGGAGGCGCTGACTTCGTCACGCAGCTGGCTCCGATGGTCGACCGCTGAGCGGCTGCGGAACAAACATCGGACCCCGCCTGTTGGGCGGCTGGTCGGATGAGGCAAAATCCCCGGCGGTCCGGGCACAAAACGCGGCTGTTCAGCGTTATTGCGCGCAAGGACACCGAAATTTCCGCCCATGCGTGCGGGCTGGGCGACGAGGAGACGGGAAAAACACGCAATGGCAACAGATTACGACGCTCCACGCAAGACCGACGACGACATCGACAACGACTCGATCGAGGAGTTGAAGGCACGTCGCAACGACAAGAGCACCGCGAATGTCGACGTCGACGAGACGGAGCAGGCCGAAGGCTTCGAACTTCCCGGGGCGGATCTGTCGGGCGAAGAGCTCTCGGTCCAGGTCATCCCGCGACAGAACGACGAGTTCACCTGCTCCAAGTGCTTCCTGGTGCATCACCGCAGTCAGTTGGCCAAGGAGGTCGGCGGACTGCCGGTCTGCACGGAGTGCGCGGCCTGACACATGCGGCAGTCGACGGCAGGGACGACGCGAGCCACGAGTCGGCCCTGCCGCCATACGCTCCGGACCGTCGATTCGCGTCGGCGGTCCGTCTGGGGCGACACTGGGAAAGATGACCACGGTCGCTCCGGCGACCGCTGACCGTCTTCCCAGCACGACCTCTTCACCACCGACCTCATTCATCCGATAGCAACCACCACAAAGGGGCGCGAGCGCAGTGGCACTCTTCCGGCGCAAGGCCAAGGACACGCAGGCCGACCCGGCCGACGTCGCGACCGACGCCGAGCAGGACATCGACGCCGAGCAGGACGCCGAGCAGGACGCCGAGCACGGTGTCGATGCGGACGTCGAGGAGGCGACCGTCCCCGCTGACGCCGAGGCCGACGAGGCCGACGCGGCCGACCCCGACGCGGCCGGCGATCACGAGGACACGCGCACCCGACTGCCTCGTCCGCACGACCTCGACCGGTCCCACGGTCCGTTCGACCGTTCC
Organism: Flexivirga sp.; assembly: GCF_051955415.1. NCBI lineage: Bacteria > Bacillati > Actinomycetota > Actinomycetes > Micrococcales > Dermacoccaceae > Flexivirga > Flexivirga sp. The sequence continues at coordinate 5,609 of NZ_JBQCGS010000041.1, read as the reverse complement.
GAAATCAAGGAGCTCGACGGACACCTCGACTTCGGTGCCGTTGCGATCGTCCCGGTGGCCGGCATGGAGCTGCGGCTGGACGTCGACGACGCCGGGCAGGAGATCACCGGCATCACCGCTGTGGTCGACGGCGCGGCGTGCCAGTTGCAGGCGTTCGCCGCTCCCAAGAGCCGCGGCGTGTGGGACGACATTCGCGACGAGATCGCCGACAATCTGCTCGCCGGTGGTGGCACGGCCGAGGAGAAGCTCGGCCCGCTCGGGATCGAGCTGCACACCCGGATGCCCACGCAGGGGCCGGACGGCCGCACCACCTACGCGCCCGCCCGTTTCGTGGGCGTGGACGGCCCCCGCTGGTTCCTGCGGGCCGTGCTGTCCGGCAACGCCGCGATCGACGAGGCCGCCGGTGACCAGCTGGTCGAGTTCCTGCGCCGGACCGTGGTGACGCGCGGCAGCGAGCCGCGTGCGCCGCGCGAGATGCTGCCGCTGCAGATCCCGCAGGACGTGCAGGAGCAGGCCGAGGCCGCGGCAGCACAGGACCCCGACGCCACGCCGGATCAGACCGGTGACCGGTCCGACACCGCCGACGACTTCAAGCCGTTCGAACGCGGCCCGGAGATCACCGAGGTCCGTTGAGATGAGCTGGAAGACCTCGTGGGGCAAGGTCGCGGATCGGCTGACCAAGTCGGATGACTCGCTGGAAAACGACGATCTGCAGGAGAGCACCCGCAGGCTGGGCGCCACCCCGATCTGTGACGCCGCCGACCGGTCCATCGCATCTTGTTGCGGCACCGTCCGCAGCGTCAGCCTCCGCCCGCGTGCTGACTCGGTGCCTGCCATGGTCGTCGACCTGGACGACGGCAGCCGCACCATGAACCTGGTCTGGCTCGGCCGGCGCAGGATCGCCGGCATCGAGCCGGGCACCTACCTGAAGGTCACCGGCCGGGTGACCTACCTCAAGGGCACCCCCACGATCTTCAACCCCTCCTACGAGATCAAGACCGGCGCGAACTGATCACCGGCGGGTGAAGTCAGCTCGTCGGTTGCGACGCCGAAAGCCGCTGCAGGACTGGAATATTCGGCACTTTTGCGGTGCGTGACCCTTGCGCAAGACATCGAACAAACGTATGATAAAGCATGGGAGCAAATCGGGAGGCCGCGTCGGATGGTCCCGGGTTCGGCGGGTTGCCGGACCCGGTGGATCTGTCGGCGTATGCCGTGCCGGATGCCGGTGGGGTCTTGGCAGGAGTGCCGGCGGGGGCCGGCACCGCCGTGGGCCCGGGCGTAGGAGCAGCGGCGCTGGAGGCGCTGCGTGGCTCGGGCGGCCGGCTGCGTGACCTGGGCGACGCGTGCGGTCAATTGTCCGATGATGACCTGGCGGACGCCGCGCAGGTGTTGCTGCACGTTCGGGAGTGCGCGGAGCGTTCCCTGGTGCTGGCACTGGCGGACGCAGTGCAACGCGGGGTGGTCCACGCCTCGGACAGCGGTGGGGCACGGCAGTGGCTGACCGATCGGGCAGCGTTCTTGGAGCCGGCCGAGGCGAGCCGGTTGACGGTGGCCGCGGAGTCCATCAACCGGCCGGAGAATGCGACCTTGCGGGCAGTGTTCGTGGCCGGCCAGTTGAGCGTCTCGATGCTGGTGACGGTGCTGGCCGAGGTGCCCAAGGCGATGGTCGCCCTGCCGGACGCCCGGCGGGAGCAGGTGCTCGGTTACTACCTGCAGCTGACCCGGGCGGGCAGCACCCGGGCCGATCTGCGTGGCTTGACCAAGCGGATCATCGCCGAGTTCGGGGACGAGCAGCTGCCGGACGTGGAGGAGAGGGCGCAACGCGCGGAGTCACTGTCCTGGCGTGAGCTGCCCAGCGGGTTGAGGGAGATGATCGCAGTCCTGTCACCCGCGCACGCCGCGCAGATGTTCGAGGCGATCACCGCGTTGTCCGCTCCCCGGCCGGGTAAGGACCCGCGGACCGGTGCCGCCCTCCGCGATGAGCGCACCCCGGGCAAACGACGAGCCGATGCGCTGATGGAGTTGCTCGGGGCGGCCGCACGGTGCGCCGACCCGGAAGCGATGCGGTCCACGGCGAAGGTGATCGTGACGATGGGTCTGGACAACCTGCTGCGTCGACTCGGCAGACAGGGCTTCGGTGTGACCGCGACCGGACAGGTGCTCGACGCCGCCACCGCGCGGCAGCTGGCCTGTGCCGCAGACATCATCCCGGTGGTTCTCGGTGGCAACGGTCAGCCACTGGATGTCGGTCGGGAAGTGCGGCTGTTCACCGGAGCGGTGCGCACGGCGATCATCGTGCGGGACAAGCACTGCACGTTCCCTGGCTGCGACCGGCCGCCGGGGTGGTGCGAGGCACACCACATCATTCCCTGGTGGGCCGGCGGCACCACCGCCGTCGGTAACGGGACCCTGTTGTGCACGCGGCATCACGGCGTGGTCCACGCCAAGGGATACCTCGCGGTCGTCACCGCCGACGGCGTGGCCTGGGACCTGACCCCCGGCCGGATGAGCAATCTGGCACCGGCGGACCGCCCTGCCGCATGAGCGGTGCCTGGTGCATCTCCGACGGATGGCGCACGTCATGGAGACGCGTCGTACATGAGGTGGTTCACCTGTGGCGTCATCAGCAGGGCAACGTGACGGTTTGCCGCGCACTTATGTGCGGGCGGCCAGGAAGTTGAGCAGCGCGACCTGTGGCAACATCGCCGGCTCGCCGTGACCGTGTTCGACCAGCCATCTGATCTCCATCAGACTTCGCAGCGACCAGGTACGCGCGGATCACGTCCGTCTCGACCTCGCCGCCATAGCCGGTCATGACGTCGCCCAGGTGCTCCTCGTGTCCGCGTGTCAGGGTGGCGAGGTCATACATCGCATCGCCATGGCCGCCCTCCGACCAGTCCACGACGCCGCTCACCTCGCCACCGTCGACAAATACGTGATCGGCATGTAGGTCGCCGTGGATGAACACCGGTGTCCAGGGGCGCAGGGCCGCGCGTGCGATCTGGCGGTTGCGTCTGACGACATCGGCGGACACGACATCGTTCGACACGAGCCATTCACATTCGGGGTCCAGCAGTGGCGGAAATCCGACGGTGCCACGATTGTTGCGGACGGGCTGCTGCTGGCACTGGCTGCTTGGCCACGGCGGCAGTGGCGCGCCGTGGAGCGTGCGGATGGTGGCACCAGCGGCAACCCATGCCGACGAGGATGCCGTCGAGGGTTTTCCGAGTACGGCGAGCGCCGCGCCAGAAAGCTGCGTGAGGGCAAGGACCGATGGCTTGCGCCACAGGACCGCGGGGATGGGGACCGGCGCCTCGGCCATGACCTCGATCTCTCGGTCGAGGCGCGCAGAGTCCGTGTCGATCTTCAGAAATACGTCGCCGACGCGCAGCGTCACGCGTTCTGAATGCGCGACAACCACTTCGACGCCCGGGGTGTCGACACCGGCCTCGGACCAGCTTCCGGTGGGAGTCGCTGGCATTCGTCGACGATAACGCGCCGCCGTCCCGTTCACAGGTCCTCCAGCAAGACGGCGACTATATGACGATCGATGTGATGCAAGCGATCCTCCTGGCAGCCAGCTCTGAAGCTGCCGACCACCACGGTCAAGTACTGAGTCGAGTGGCCGCCGAACGCGGGGTCCACCGATCGCCGCAGTGGTCATAGGAGACCAACAATCGGTCGTAGGCGTGCTGGCGGAATCCGCAGTAGCGCGGCATCGCCCCGGAATGGTGAGTCGGCATGCGGGCTCGTTCACTGGTGAATCCTGATTGTCAGGTGCCGACACTATGGAGTGTGCGGGATCCATTTCAGAGCGACGACCTCAGGCGCGGTGCGAAGCGACGTTGATCACGTGCCCATCAGGGCTTCGGACGAAGAACCGGCGAATGCCCCACGGTTCATCGGTCAGCGGGTGCACGATCTCGTAGCCGCGTCGCTGTGCCGCGTGGTACGCCGCATCGACGTCGTCGACCTTGATGGTCATGACGGAGTCCTCCGGCGCAGTTGCGTCGTGGGTCACGACCTGGACGCATGCGCCCGAGTCCGGAGAGCTGAATCGGGCCACCCAGCCCTGGTTCATGGTCTGCTCTTCCAGGCCGAGGAAACGGAAGAACTCTCTCGCCCGCTCAACATCGCCGGTGTGCAGGTTGGTGATCGCTTCTGTGGCTTTCATCAACACAGCGTGACACTGGCTCGACACGGAACGGCATCTCCGAAGAGAAGGAGGTCATTCACCCGCCGGCGAGTGCGTGCGGATCTGGTCGGCCGGCCGGCCGGTGAGTACGGCGCCCAGTGACTGCTCGGCCTCCGGGGTCGCCAGCAACAGCAGCTCGTCCAGTGCCTCGATGGTGTCGTACTGATCCGGCGCCATCGGCATCTCATCGCGGATGATGCCGACCAGCACGCAGTCCTGTGGCAACTCCAGTTGACCGACCGCGCGTCCGACGTTCGGGCTGTCGGAGGGGACCGTGATCTCCACCATGGTGGCCTTGCCCTGCTGGAACTGGAACAGCCGGACCAGGTCGCCGACACTGACGGCCTCCTCGACCAACGCCGTCATCAACCGCGGTGTCGACACCGCGACGTCCACGCCCCACGCCTCGTCGAACATCCACTCGTTCTTCGGATTGTTCACCCGAGCCACCGTGCGGCCGATGCCGAACTCCGTCTTGGACAGCAGCGACACGACGAGATTGACCTTGTCGTCACCTGTCGCGCAGACGACGACCTCGCAGGTCTCCACGTTGGCCTCGCGCAACGTCGAGATCTCGCAGGCGTCGGCGAGCAACCAGGACGCCTCGGGGACCGAGCTCGAGCGGTCCTCGTCGGCATACTTGTCGATGATCAGCACCTGGTGATGACGCAGGATCAACTCGCGGGCGATCGATCGCCCCACGCTCCCGGCTCCGACGACAACAACGCGCATCTGACGAATCTCCTTGAATGCAGCTGTCTCGGGGTCAGTCGACCGGCTTGGCGGACTTGAGCACGTTCTCGACCTCTTGCACACGTGCGCTGGGCAGGCTCAGGTGCAGCAGATCGCCCTCCTGGAACACGGAGTCGTTGCCGGGCACCATCCCGTCGCCGAGCCGCGTCAGGTAGGCGACGCGCGCGCCGGTCGCCTCCTCGATGTGTCGCAGCGGCGTGCCCACCCAGGACGAGTCCGGCGGCACCTCGGCGATCATCACCTTGCCGCTGGCGTCGGTGTGCACCGGCAGTGCACCCATCGGCAGGATCTTGCGCACGATCTGGTCACTGGTCCACCGCACGGTCGCCACGGTCGGTATGCCGAGCCGCTCGTAGACCTCGGCGCGGCCCGGGTCGTAGATGCGAGCCACGACGTGCTGCACACCGAAGGTCTCACGGGCGACACGGGCAGCGAGAATGTTGGAATTGTCACCGCTGCTCACGGCGGCGAACGCGTCGGCACCCTTGATGCCGGAACGCAACAACGTCTCCCGGTCGAAGCCGATGCCCGACACCCGGCGGCCCTCGAAACTCGGGCCGAGCCGGCGGAAGGCTGCCTCGTGGCGGGGGCTGACCCCGCCCGCGTGCCCGGGGTGGGCCCGGGGGAGCGCCCCAGGGGCGCCCACCCCGCCCCCGCC
>NZ_JBQCGS010000040.1:0-30604 GCF_051955415.1 Flexivirga sp. | reverse complement strand
GCCCGTGCGCCCCTGCCGGGGCCGCGGGCCCGCTGTGTCGGCGGCGCGGCATACCCCATGGGGCTGGGCCACCTACGGGGCGCCGAGCCCCTTGAAGTGTTGCTGAGGGGAGTGGGTCACTCGCCCTTGGCGGCAGCCTTCAGCTTCGAGCCGACGGTCACCTTGGCGGCCTTGGACGCCGGGATCTGGATCTCCTCGCGCGTGCGCGGGTTGCGGCCGGTGCGGGCCGCGCGGTCGACGCGCTCGATGGTGAGCAGGCCCGGCAGCTGGACCTTCTCGCCACGGCCGATCGCCTCGAGGATGACGTCGTTGAAGCCGCCGATGACGGCGTTGGCGTCCTTGACGCTCACACCGGTGCGCTGAGCGATGGTGCTGGCAAGGTCAGTGCGGTTCATGAATGGGTCCTGTTCCTTGTCTCGGGGACCGGTGTGGGCCGATCCGTCGAACGTGGCTAGTCCGCCGAGGGTCGGCGGTCCGTTGAGTCAGCACCTGCGACAGGTCGGATATTCCGCGCCATTGCAAGGGTGTGGCCCGCGCACCACGTTAGACGCAGAGTGCGACGAGGTCCACGACACCCCGTCAGCGCGTCGTCCCGGTGGTCTCGGTGACGGAGGAGGTCGACGGGTCGGCGGCGGTCGTCGAGTTGGCGGGTTCGGCGAGACTGCCACCCACCACCGGGCCCTGCCGTTGGCCCAGGGCGGCGTGAAAGCCTGCAGTGGCAGCGCTTTTCGCGGCTTGGCCGACGCCCTTGATGGCGGCCTGCCCTGCGGCCGCGGCGACTTCCGGGCCGCGCTGCTTGATCTGTTCGGTGGTCTTCGCCCGCTGCTCCACCACGGCAGGGTGGTTCCAGGCGCGGCCGCTGACCTGCTTGATCTGCTCGTAGCGGTCGCGGCCGGCGCGTGCGCCGAGCACGTAGCCCGCAGCGATGCCGACGACGAATGCCAGCTTGCCCATCGAGGTTCCTTTCGTCGATTCCGTCCGACCCTACCTGCCGCTGTATGGCGCTCGCGGCGTGCTCGGGATGCGTCCCCTAGGATGGTGCGCGCTCGCGGGGCTCGGCCACGCGGGCGAGGAGGGCTCGCATAGTGGCCTAGTGCGGCGGTCTTGAAAACCGCTATGCGTTCACGCGCATCGTGGGTTCGAATCCCACGCCCTCCGCTCGTCGCGTCAGCGCCCACTGAGGGCCGACGGTTCCCACGCCCCCCGCGAACGGGGAACGTCATACAGAACGCGCGGTATTGCACGCGTTCTGTATGACCGAAGCGTGACGTGAGGCGCCGGTCGGTCCGGCGCGTCAGTGTGTCAGTCGCCGCCACAGGCCGACGCCGGCGAGCGCGGCACCCACGGCGCAGCCGAGCGCTCCGGTGAGGAGCAGGCCGTTCAGGTCCCCTCCGGTCGATCCGCCGTCGGTGACGATGGCCGGTCCGGTGACCTTCGCGGTGGCCGAGGATGTCGTGGCCGCTGTCGTGGCGGGCATTGTGGTGGCGGAAGGCTGCGTCGGACGCGGCGTGGCCGGGCCCGTGCTGGTCGGTGTGGCGCTGGGCGACGGCGCCGCGCAGTTCTGCGGCACGGTGACCTGCCCGATGCTGAACTGCATGCCGTCGTCCGCGGGCGCGTAGAAGTAGTCGACCTGGGAGCGCCTCGTCGTGACTGTTCTCGTGGCGCCGGGAGCCAGAGCCGAGTAGTAGCCGTCCTCCGTTGTCGAGCCGTGCGCCCGCCATGAGAAGCCGATGGCGTATGACGCCTTGTTCGTCACCGTGAAGCTGCGGCAGTGCGGGGTCACTGCGGGCGGCGTGCAGGTCGGCGCCGCAACGACAACTGTCCACGAGCTGCGACCCGTCAGCACGTAGCCCGCGAGCGCCCGGGCGCTCACCTGCACGGTGCCGTCGCTGCTGTAATCCGACACCAGGTAGTCGCTCGGCGTCAGGACCTCATCGTTGACGAGGTACTGCACACCGGTCACCCGCGGGATGGTGAAGAGGTTGTCCATGCCGCCACAGCCGATGGTTCTGCCGGTCGGCGCGATCGCCGTGACAGGGATGGCGGCTGCCGAGACGGGAGCTGTGCCCGAACCCGACGGTTGAGCAGTCGCCGGTCCCGCCATGGCGAATATCAGCAATATTCCGAGCAGTGTCGCCACCGCCGTCGCCGCAGCTCGGGTGGTGCCCCTGATTCCACGTCCCGACATACCGTCGGCCCCCTTGTGTGTTCGCACTGACGATGCCCGAGCGGCGCTCAGGGCCGGCTCAGCGTAGTGACAGTTGGTCCGTGGCGGGCGAAAGCGGCCGTCGCAGCCGGTCAGAACACGGACCAGTCGGTGAGTTCGGTGAAGCGGTCCAGCGCCGCGACACCGGCGACCGAGTTGCCGCGCCGGTCCAGCCCGGGGCCCCAGACCGCGACCGAGCAGCGGCCGGGCACGACGGCGAGTATGCCGCCGCCGACGCCGCTCTTGCCGGGTATGCCGACGCGGTAGGCGAATTCGCCTGCGGCGTCATACGTTCCGCAGGTCAGCATGACGGCGTTGATGCGTTTGGTGCGACCGGGGGACAGCAGCCGGGAGCCGTCACGCAACAGTCCGTGCCGGGCCAGGAAGAGGCCGGCCAGGGCGAGGTCGCGGCAGTTGATCGCGATCGAGCACTGCCGGACGTACTGATCCACGATCGTGTGCACGTCGCCACGGATGTTGCCGTATGACGCCAGGAAGTGCGTCAACGCCAGATTGCGGTCGCCGTGTGCGGCCTCCGACGCGGCCACCTCTTGGTCGCAGTGGATGTCGGGGTTGCCGGATTCGGTGCGGAGGAACTCCAGCACCGCCTCGGCGGCGTCCCCGACGACGCCGGCCAGGTGGTCGGTGACCACCAGCGCGCCCGCGTTGATGAACGGGTTGCGTGGGATGCCGTTCTCGTACTCCAGTTGGACCAACGAGTTGAACGCATTGCCCGATGGCTCACGCCCGACCCGCCACCAGATGTCCTCGTCGTTCTCCGAGAGTGCCAGGGCGAGGGTGAAGAGCTTGGAGATGCTCTGCAACGAAAAGGGTTTCGTCCAGTCTCCGGCCCCATGACAGGAGCCGTCCGGGAGTGCCACCGCCATACCGAACTGACGCGGGTCCACCGCGGCGAGTGCCGGGATGTAGTCGGCGACCGAGCCGGTGCCGATCTGTGGCTCGACCGCACGGACGACCCGGGCGATCAGTTGGTCCATGTCCATGGGTCCACTGTGCGGCACAGCCGGGTCGGAGTGACAACCGAGGCGGTCGCCTATCCCAGCGTTCGGATGACGCGCTCGACGGCCGGCACGTCCGCCGGTGCCCAGTCGAGGCCGGGCAGGTCGGTCGCCGGAAGCCACCGCAGCTCGGCGTGCTCCGTGGCCGCGGGTTCGCCGGATCGCAGGGTCGCGAAGAACGTCGTCAACCGGACGATGCCGAAGCTGTAACGGTGCGAGGTGGTTTCGACGAGCTCGCCGACATCGACGTCGCAGTGCAGCTCTTCGCGCAGTTCGCGTCGGAGTGCCTCCCGCGGTGACTCGCCCGGCTCGATCTTGCCGCCCGGGAACTCCCACAGGCCGGCCTGCGCCATTGCCGGGCCGCGTCGTGCGGCCAGGACCAGGCCGGCACGCACCAGCACTGCGCCGACGACATCGATCCGCTGGGTCACTGGGCCGCCTCCCTGGATCCACGAGAAAGCCCTGGGGAGCGTCTCCGCTCCACCAGGGCTCGTGCACTGTCTCAACTCAGTACGTGCACCCGTAGGGATTCGAACCCCAAACCTTCTGATCCGTAGTCAGATGCTCTATCCGTTGAGCTACGGGTGCGTGCCGCGCAGTCACCCGCGCAACGCTGAGACACTCTACCCGAGCGGATGCCCAGGTGCTAAATCGGCTGCCGCTCAGGCGCCGAACGGCAGCACCGGCATACCGCCGACGCCTGGCTCGACGGCGAACACCGCTCCGGCGAGTGGTTGTTCACCGTCCGGGACGTTCTCCCGGGTCGTGGTGATGTAGAGCGTTTGCAGGGCCTCCCCGCCGAAGGTGCAGGCCGTGACGTTGGTGACGCCGGGCACCTCGACCACCTCGCTGAGCTCGCGCCGGACGTAGCGGTGCACGGCCGAACCGCCATACAGGGCGACCCACACGCCGCCCTCCTGGTCGACCCAGAGGCCGTCGGGGTTGCCCTCGACGTCATCGGGGAGGGTGACCCACGGGCGGCGTTCGGTCAGGCCGGTCTCCGGGTCCCAGTCGAACGCCCAGATGGTCCGCGTCGGGGTGTCGTTGAAGTATGTCGTGGAGCCGTCCGGTGACCAGCCGATCCCGTTGGCGATCGTCAGGTCGTCGAGGACCGGTGACGCCATACCCTCGGTGGTCAGCAGGTAGAGCGAGGCGCCGCCCTTGTGCTGGTCGTAGGCCATGGTGCCGCAGTAGAAGTTGCCCATCGGGTCGCAGCCGCCGTCGTTGAACCGCACCGACGGGTCGTCCCAGATCGGCTGCATCACCTGCAGGTCCGACAGGTCGTTGCGGGAGGCCAGCGCGAAACCGCGCTCGACCGCGATCAATGCGCCGCCGGCACCGCGCGGCCGCATCGCCGCGGCCACCGTGCCGACGTGGATGCGTTCGACGTCCTCCCCGCGGGCGATCAGCACGTCGCCGGCCATCATGTCGACATACCGCAACTCACCCGGCCCCTCGAGGGACCACTCGGGCCACCAGACCGGCCCTTCGGCGTGGAAGGCGTGGGGCTTGGCGATCGGTTCGGCGCGCATGGTGCCAGCCTATGCGCGGCCTCTTGATCTCGATACGCGGCTCGTTCCTCGCCGCTACTCGATCAGCGAGGCGTCACACCTTGTCGGCTTCCTGGGTCTGCGGGTCCCACTTGGTGATGTGGGCGGCCTCCCAGCCGCGGGCCTTCATCGCCTCACGGGCCTTGCCGCGGTATGTCGGGGTCAGCCGCTCGACATACAGCTTGCCGTCCAGATGGTCGGTCTCGTGCTGCAGGCACCGGGCCAGCGTGCCTCCGGTGGCCTCGATGACGACCTCGTGGCCGTCCAGGTCCGTGCCGGTGACCCTGGCCCAGTGGGCCCGAGCGGTGGGGAACCACTCACCCGGCACCGAGAGACACCCCTCGGCGCCGTCGTCCGGCGACGGGTCGCCCGGCGGGACGGTGCCCTTCTCCAGGACGGGGTTGATCACGACGCCGCGTTGCGCCACCTCGGACTCGTCGGCGCAGTCGTAGACGAAGATGCGCAGGCGCACGCCCACCTGGTTCGCGGCCAGGCCGGCGCCGTGGGCGGCGTCCAGCGTGTCGAACATGTCCTGCACGAGGGTGCGGATCTCCGGCGTGATCTCCTTGACCTTCTTGGTCGGCTGGTGCAACGCCTTGTGCCCGATGACGGTAATCGGACGGACTGCCATGAACCTCAACTCCAGCTCGTGCTCCCGAGTGCGGCGCTCCACCGCGTACTGACTCGAACCCGAAGATTATCCGGCGGACCGGGCCGTGCGCCGCCCCGGCATCAGAAGTCGTCGGTCGATGTCAGTCGTCGCCGAGGTCGCGCGCGCGACGACGTCCGGCCGGCGGATCCTGGTCCGCCCAGCCGGTGTCGCCCTCGTGGCCGAAGGCCGCCGGCCGATCGTCCTTGGCGCGCCGCAGAATGCGCTCGCGCAAACCACTGCGGCGCGGTCGCTCGGGCCGCGGCAGGTAGGTGCCGATGGGCCGGATCGGCACGTCGGTCGGGTCGTATGCCGGGTCGTATGTCGGGTCGTATGTCGGCTCGTGCCGCGGGTCGTCGCTGTGCTGCCGGCGGCCCGGGGAGCGCGCACCGGCGAGTTGCAGGTGCAGGAACGGGTCGGTGTCGTCCTGGGCGTCATACGTCGCGGCCGCCTCCGGGTCGTCCTCCCCGAAGATCTCGCCGACGATGGCCAGGTAGGTGCCCTCGGCGTCCCGGATGAAGTCGATGCGCCGCAGTGCCTGCTCGCGCCCGGCGCTCTCCAGCACGAACTGCCCGTAGCCGAACAGCTGACCGAGCAGGGTCCGGTTGAAGGACATGTCGGTCACTTTCGCCAGCGGCATCATCGCGACGCGGCGCTTGAGCACGCCATACATCATCAGCAGGCGCTTGTCGGTGGCGACGAACCAGTCGAGCCGCCAGATCACCAGCCGGATGACGGCATACGCCAGCAGGAGGAACCAGAGTTTCCAGGCGAAATCGGTCAGTGCGCCCAGTCGGGCCGGCGCGGAGAACCCGGCGATGAGGGCCAGGAAGAAGCCGGCCACCGCCATGGCGACCGGCGGCGCGACCGACGCCCAGTGCTGCCGTTGGGCGACGACCAGCGTCTCGTCGTCGAGCAGGAAGCGCGCCATCGCCGACTCGGCGCGTGGATCGACGTGATCCATGGCGCCGGGCTAGCCGTTGAGGATCTTGTCGAAGAACGTGCCGATCTGGTCGGCGCCGTTGGTAATGATCGACCAGACGTTGTGCACGATGTCCGCCGACCGGCCGGGCGAGGTGAAGATCGCGTAGGCGATGAACGCGACGACCAGCCAGATCACGACCTTGCGGACCTTGTCCAGGGCCATGATTCCTCCGGCTCTCGTGAGTGTGGGGCGCGCGGTGGGCGCACGGGTCTGAGACTGATTGTGGCAGATGTGACGCCTGTGACTCGGTTTGCCGGGCGCCGGGAGTGTCGTACGGCGCCGTCGGCCGCAGCACGTCACCGCGCTCGCCGCCGGCGCGGTGACTACGATGTCGGCCGTTCCGCAACCCTTCTGCCCCCCGTGAGGTCCCACCATCTCCGCCTTGTCACGTGCTGCCGACCTGCGGCTGCGCGACGCGCTCGATGCGGCCGCCGCCGGCGTGCCGCGCGGTCCGCTGGCCGCCTCCGTCGACCGGCTGATCGGTCGGTATCGCGAGGGGGGTGCGGCCGCGACCCCCATCCTGGCCGGCGCCACGGACGTGCTGGCCTACGCGCTCTACCGCATGCCGGCCACGCTCGCGGCATGCTCCGCGATGTTCCGGCAGAGCGCCTTCCGGCTGCCGGGGATCGCGACCGTCGTCGACCTCGGCGGCGGCACCGGCGCCGCGGCGTGGGCAGCGCGCGAGACCTGGCCGGCGGCGCGGATCACCGTGCTCGACCAGGTCGCCGAGGCGTTGCAGCTCGGCCGGCAGTTGCGGGCGGACGAGTCCGGCACGGTCGACTTCGTGCGCTGGCGGGCCGGTGCGGCGGTGCCGGCGGCCGATCTGGTGACCGTGTCCTACGTCCTGTCCGAGCTGTCGGCGCCGGACCAGGAGGTGCTACTGGCCGCAGCGCTGGCTGCGGCCGGACGCGCTGTCGCGGTGATCGAACCCGGGACGCCGTCCGGTCATCAGCGCGTCCTGCAGGCGCGGCGGGTGCTTCTCGACGCCGGCTGGCAGGTGATCGCGCCGTGTCCGCACCAGGACGCCTGCCCGGTGCGGCCGCCCGATTGGTGCCACTTCAGCGCCCGGGTCGAGCGTTCCGCGACGCACCGGCAGCTCAAACGCGGCGAGCTGGGTCACGAGGACGAGAAGTTCTCGTATGTCGTGGCGGTGCCGGACGGGCCGCCGACGGGCGACGCCCGGATCCTGCGGCACCCGCTGAAACGCAAGGGGCTGGTCGAACTGCAGCTGTGTCGACCGGACGGCACCGCGAGCCGTGACGTGGTGACGAAACGGCAGGGGGCGGCATACAAGGAGGCACGGGACGTGCGGTGGGGCGACACCTGGAGCGACGGCTGAGCGGCACCGTCAAATAACTCTTTGACGGTCGGCGTTCGGCGCGCCATACTGCCAAACATGTCTGTGGAGGATGAGGCGCTCACCGAGCTGCGCGCGTCGGCGCATCCGGTGCGCCTGCGGATGATGTCCCTGCTGACCGGCGCGGCGATGAGTGCCGCCGAGCTCGCACGCGAGCTGGACATCACCCAGGCCAATGCCAGCTATCACCTGCGTACGTTGGCGAAGGCAGGCCAGGTCGAGGTGGCGGCGACGGAGTCGGTGCGTGGTGGCCAGGCGAAGAAGTACCGGTACCGCTATTCGGAGCAGACCGGCAGGAGCACCGAGGCGTCCCGGCCGGCGAGATCGGCGGATCACGACGAATGGCGGCTCTACATCGACGTGCTGCACCAGGAACTCGTGCGCAGGTCGGCCCAACGGGTGAATGGCCAAGCCCTCAGCGCGGATGCCGAAGTCTGGCTCACGCCGGAGACCTGGCGCACGACGATGCAACTGGTGAAGGAAGCCTCGCGACTGGTGCACGAAGAGGCGCTGCCACCGCACGCAGCGGGCTCCGTCCACGTCAACTTCCAGGCCGAACTCTTCCGGATGCGCGATGAGCGCGACGACGCGGACGGTGAACGATGAGCGGTCGGCCGCGCCCGCCGGAAGTATTGCAGGGCAAGGACTTCCGCTGGTTCTTCCTGTCCCGCTCGGTCAACATCGTCGGCAGCATGATGACGCCGGTGACCGTCGCCTTCGCGGTCCTGCACATCGACAACTCCTCGGAGTCGCTGGGCATCGTGCTGGCAGCGCAGCTGACGGCCAACGTGCTGTGTCTGCTCTTCGGCGGTGTCGTCGCAGACCGGCTGCCGCGCCGTGCCGTCATGCAGGCCTGTTACCTCGCGATGGCCGTGATCCAACTGACCATGGCCGCCTCTCTCGAGCAGGGCTGGGCATCCGTCGGCTCGATGATCGTGCTGGCCGCCCTGGCGGGTGGCGTGAGCGCGTTCTCCATGCCGGCGCAGCAGGGTCTGATCCCACAATTGGTGCCGAAGCATCAGCTGCAGCAGGCGGATTCACTGATGTCCTTCGTTCGCAACGGGGCGACCTTCATCGGTCCGGTCCTCGGCACCATGCTCGTGGTGACAGCCGGCTCCGCGCTGGCGCTGGCCGTCGACGGTGTCACCTTCCTGGTCGCTGCCGCGATGCTCGCCAAGGTCGCCCTACCGGCGGCCAAGCGCACCGCACGGACGTCGATCCTCGTCGAGTTGCGGCACGGTTGGGGCGAATTCACCTCCCGGACGTGGCTGTGGGTCATCGTCGCAGCCTTCGGCGTGCTGAACGCCATACACATTGGCGCCTGGGTCGTCGTCGGACCGGTGATCGCCAAGAACGACCCGGCACTCGGCATCCGCGGCTGGGGCCTGGTCGTCGGGTCCGAGGCGGTCGGCATGCTGGTCATGTCGGTGGTCCTGCTGCGCTGGAAGCTGCTGCACCCGCTGCGTGCCGGGATGGCCGGCATGTCGTGCTTCGCCATACCGTTGCTGATGCTGGGAATTCACCCGTCGACCCTGCCGATGATGGCAGTCGCATTCATCAGCGGCATGGGCACGCAGGTCTTCAGCACGGGATGGACGGTCGCGATGATGGAGCGCATCCCATCGGAGGTGCTCTCGAGGGTCTCGAGCTACGACATGCTGGGGTCGTTCGTCGCCATACCGATCGGCAGCCTGAGCTTCGGGTGGCTGGCGAGCAACGTGGACGTCGAAACCCTGCTGGTCACATCCGGTTGTGTATATGTCGCGATCGTGCTGACCACGCTGCTGGTGCCGTCGATCCGCCGGCTCGGCCGTGTTGCCGGTGAGGAGCCGGACATCGTCAAAGCGGCCTAGTGCCGCCGCGGAGTCAGACCACGCCGTAGAGCCGGTCGCCGGCGTCGCCCAGGCCCGGCACGATGTAGCCGTGCTCGTTGAGCCGCTCGTCGATTGCTCCGGTGACCAGGGTGACCGGGATGTGCAGGTCGGCCAACTGCTCCTCGACGGCCTGGATGCCTTCCGGGGCCGACAGGAGGGTGACGGCGGTGATGTCGTCGGCGCCGCGCTCGGCGAGGTAGCGGATCGCCATCGCCAGCGTGCCGCCGGTCGCGAGCATCGGGTCCAGGACATAGCACTGGCGGCCCGACAGGTCGTCCGGCAGCCGGTTGGCGTAGGTGATGGCCTCGAGGGTCTCCTCGTTGCGCTGCATGCCGAGAAACCCGACCTCCGCACTGGGCAGCAGTCGCACCATGCCCTCGAGCATGCCGAGTCCGGCGCGCAGGATCGGCACCACCAGCGGTTTCGGCGACGAGAGTTTGATGCCGGTGGTGGCGCTCACCGGGGTCTCGATGTCGAACGGCTCGACACGGACGTCGCGTGTCGCCTCGTACGCCAGCAGCGTGACCAGTTCCTCGGCGAGACGCCGGAAGGTGGGACTGTCGGTGCGCTTGTCGCGCAGATAGGTCAGCTTGTGGGCGATGAGGGGGTGCTTGGCCAGCTCGACACGCATGGCGCAAACTCTAGTCGTGCTCACGCCGGATGCTCATGACCGTTGGATGTCGCTCGCTCTCGAGCAGGCCGGTATGGCGCTCGCCACCGACGACGTCCCGGTCGGGGCGGTGGTGCTGGATGCCGACGGCGCAGTGGTCGGCGCCGCCCCGAATCGCCGGGTCGCCGACAGTGATCCGCTGGCGCACGCAGAGATCGTCGCGATCCGCTCGGCGGCCGAGACGTTCGGTCACTACCGGCTGGACGACTGCACGATGGTCGTGACCCTCGAACCGTGCCTGATGTGTGCCGGAGCGATCATGCAGTCACGCATCGCACACATCGTGTTCGGCGCGTGGGACCCGAAAGCCGGCGCGTGCGGCAGCGCCTGGGACGTCATCGCGGACAACACCAGCCCGCACAAGGTGGATGCGGTGGGCGGCATACGGGAGCAGGAATGCACGCAGCTGCTCACGACGTTCTTCCGCGCCCGGCGTCGCCGGCCGCAGCAGGTGTGAGGCGCGGCAGCGGCTCCGGCCGATGACCTGCCGGAATGTCGCTCAGTCCGGGTTGGCGGGGCGCTGGGCGAGCACGTAGGCGCGTTCGGTGGGGATCTCCACCCCCGGGTGCGGCAGGCGGGTGGTGACCGACACGATGTCGAGGCCGGCATCGGCGATCTCGTCGATGACCTGGTCCGGTTCGAGGAAGTGTCCGGTGATGTCCACGCTGTGCCCGAACCACGTCTGCAGGTGTTGGGTCTGGCCGGCGGCGAACTCTTCGCTGCGAATGTGGAACGACACCAACGCGATCCCGCCGGGACGCAACGTGCGGAAGACCTGCGCGAAGGTCCGTGCCCGCTCGGTGGGGCTGAGGTTGATGATCGCGTAGAACATCACCACGCCGGCCAGGCTCTGGTCCGGCTCGGTCAGGTCGGTCATCGACTCCACGCGAAATTCGGCCGTGGGGTTGTCGGTGCGCGCGATGTCGATCATCGCCGGAGAGATGTCGATGCCCAGTGGTTCGGCGCCCAGCGACGCGAGATGGCGGGTGATGTGCCCGGGGCCGCAGCCGATGTCGGCGATCCGGCCTCCGTCGCACATCTCCACGACCGCCGCCAGCAGTGCCCGGTCCAGCGGCTTGCCGGCGAGCTCGTCGCGCATGGCGTCGGCGTATTCGCTGGCCACCGCGTTGTATGCCGCCGCGACCTGGCTGTCGCTGTAGGCCGCCGGGTCCGGTGCCTCGGACCGCTGCTCGCTGTCGGGCTGGCTCGTCATACCGCCCAATCTAGGTCGTGTCGATCCGGTCAGCCAGCGCACCTCGGCGTCGTTGCCGGTCGGCAGTGGGCGTTCGCCAAAGACCCACCGGGGTCGCCACACGACTAGCGTCGTGCAGTGGTCCTGTTCCAGCTGTGAGGAGTTGTGGTGCGTCGTCTGCTGAGTGTCGTCGGGGTTTCCGTCCTGTCCGTGGGTATGGCGCTGGCCGGCTCTGCCGGTGCGAGTGCGGCGACTGGTCCGGCTGCGGCCAGTGGAGTGATCGA
The DNA here is from genome assembly GCF_051955415.1 of Flexivirga sp. Classification (NCBI taxonomy): domain Bacteria; kingdom Bacillati; phylum Actinomycetota; class Actinomycetes; order Micrococcales; family Dermacoccaceae; genus Flexivirga; species Flexivirga sp. Next base: position 18,818 of record NZ_JBQCGS010000040.1, on the reverse strand, counting down.
GTCGTCCGGCGGGGACACGGTGTCGGCCCAGCCCGGAGTGTCCCGGCCCGACACCACCCATTGCACGGTGACGCTCGCCGACCACTTCATGTCCAATGCGGCGGACCTGTCGCCACAGCACTACTCCGGGACCCTGCAGGTGCCGGACAAGTGCCGGGGACCGTGGTCGAAGGTCGTGCTCGATGCGACCACATCCGTGACCGGCCGGCAGTACGACCGCTCCGGCGAGCTCGAGATCGGCGGCGTGCCGGTGTGGTTCGGCACCACCCAGGAGCCGAACGGTGCTCGGCCGACGACGTTCTCGTTCGCCAAGGACATCACCGAGTTCAGCTCGTTGTTCCGGTCGTCGCAGCCGTTCTCCGGTGGCTACACCAACTACATGTCCGACGTCTACACCGGCAACTACGACCAGACGGTGACGATCACCTTCTACCTGGCCGACCACAAGCACCCGGCACCGGAGGTGCCGGACAAGGTCGTCGGTGTCCCGGTCGCGGACCTGTCGCCGTCGCACCGCACCGCCTCGGCCACGCTGTCCGGCCTACCGCGCAACATCACTCGCGCGCGACTGGAGACGACCTTGAAGGGCAACGGCTGCGACGAACAGTGGTTCACCGCGGTGCCCGACGAGGTCGCGGCGAAGTTCCCCGGCGACGGTCTGTGCGCGGCGGGCGCCTACCGGGAGGCGACGGTGTCCGTCGACGGCACCCCGGCCGGCGCGGTCGGGACCTTCCCGCACATCTACTCCGGCGGCATCGTGCCGACGTTGTGGCGCCCGGTCGTGGCGATCGACACGCTCGACATGCGCACCGAGTCCCTTGACCTGACGCCGTTCGCGGGACGTTTGGTCGACGGCGGCACTCACTCGATCTCCTGGGCCATGAACCCGATCGGTGACACCTGGAACGTCCGGGCCGCGCTCTTCGTGTGGACCGATCACCACCGCGCGCAGACCTCCGGCGCACTCACCCAGGACACCGTCGCCGCGGCACCGACCTCTCACACGAGCGCCGGCGACCCGGTCGACGGCACGGTGCAGTATGCCGAGGCCGCGCGACGCTCCGACGTCATCAGTGGGTATGTCGACACCTCCGCCGGCCGCGTCGTCACGACGGTGAAAACCACTCGTGACTGGAAGAACTCGGGCAGCGTGGGCGACGCCGGGATGGTGCAGCATGTGACCCAGTCCGATGCGATGACCACCCGGTCCGTCTCCCGGGTCGGGCACCGGGTCGTGCGCGATGAGTCACTGCGCGAGTCCTACCCGATCACCGTCGACTTCTCCGCCGCCGACTACGTCGACGACCAGAACTTCTCACTCCACGGCACGGTCGACATGACGCAGCGCGTGTCGAGCTTCGTACGTGACGGCCGGCAGCACGCCCGGCGGGGCTGGGACTGGAACGTCACGTCATACGGCGTCCTCGCTCGCACGAACGGTGTCACCAGCGAGTCGGACGGGCACTCCACCACGAGCTACGTCGGCACCGATGACACCGGACGGCCCTACTGGCACCGGATCGCCACCGATCACGGCCAGGTCGTGACCGACCGCCAGCACTGACCCGTCGGTCACGTCGGTCGAGTAGGGAGTGGAGGAGCGAAGCGGGGGAGTTCCCGTATCGAGACCACGTGTGGTCACGACACGGTGATCCGAGTGGTCGTCACCTCGCTCTTCACCCCGTCGTCCGCGGTGACGGTCACGGTGTAGGTGCCGGGCTCGGCGTAGGAGTGCGTGCCGCTGATCGACCAGGGCGATCCGGACCCGGACACCGTCGCAGTGCCCATCGGGAACCCGTCGCCCCAGTTGACGGTCGCGATCGGTGAGCCGGACGTGCCTGTCGCAGTGGCGAGTTCGGCGGTGAACGGACTACCGGCATGTTGCCCGGCAACCGACTTCGGGGTCAGCGCGATCGGCGTGTATGACGAGGAGCGAGCACCGTCGGACGCGATCGCGAAGAGGTGGATGCGCCCGTCGGAGGACGCCGATCCGACGGCCTTGGGCAGGGTGATGGAGACCAACTGCTTGCCGGCCGGCAGCTTCACCGGCGCGGTCGCGAAGATGGCAGCGGTCAACGAGTCCGTGCCGCCTCCCGACACCCGACCGGCCGACTTCGCGACGACGAGGTTGCCGAACTTCGGCGACCCGGCGGCACCGACCCAGTCGCCGTAGGCGATGGTCAGCGGCGCTGACGAGCCGTCCGAGAAGTGCATGGTGGCGGTGGTGCTCTGGTCCCGTTGGGTGGCGGTGCCGATCACCGAGAGCTGAGTTGCACCGTCGCCCGGGTCGAAACTGACCGTCTGCCCGTCGGCGACGATGTTGTCGTTGCCGTCGACCGGTCGTGGGATGTCGAAGGTGAGCGCGGTGCCCGGAACCTTCACCGTCTCGCCCTGCACGAACCCGTTGTCCGCCAACGACGTCCGGGAGAAGGCGACCCCGCCCGCGTCGCAGTCGGCGCCCGATCCGGGCACCCCGATGCAGGTGCTGTCCATGGTGTCGTCGAAGAGCTGATCGCGGCTGACGCGGACGGCGACCGGAGTGGACACGTGCTTTCCGCCGACCGTGGCCGACACGTCGACCGACACCAGACCCGCGGTGTCGAAACGGTGCGGCGCCGTCACGGCGAAGCGGCCGAGGGGTGTCCCGGTCACGGTGGCCGGCTGGGGACCCTTCCCGTCGTGGAAGTCGACCGTCGCGGTGACCGTGCCGGCGTCACGGCCGCTCACCCCACTGACCACTGCGAGCGGCGTGGCGAGCTCGGAGCCGACCGTCGCCTGGAGCCCCTCCGCCGGGGAGATCGCCAGCTCCCCTTGCTTGCCAGCGGGATCGGCCGACAACTCGAACTCCGACAGCGTCGGGTCGCCGCCGGTGCTGTCGGTCACGCGCAACCGGTAGGCGTCATACGAACCGGGTTTGCTGATCGTGAAGGGCACGAGCTGGTCGTGCCACCGGAACGTCTGGTTCGTGCGCTTGTCCAGTTGCACCCACGATGTGCCGCCGTCGGTCGACCCCTCGAGGGTCCACGCCGTGGGCGTGCCGCCGTCGGCTCCGCTCGTCAGCGTGTAGCGGTCGACGGTCATCGGTCCCGAACCGCTGCGCCAGGTGATGGCCGGAGTCCGGGAGGTGAAAGTCGTTTCGGTCCGGGAGTCGTCGTCCGTCAGCGCTGTCGTCGCGGTGCCGTCCGATGACGTCGTCCTGCCGTAGCCGGCAGTCGTTGCGTCGTACAACGGTTGGGCGGGCACGCCCTTGCTCGTCGAGTCGCCCCAAGTCGACGGCTTCGGGCCCATCCGGAAGGTGACCTTGCCACCGTGCTGCAGCAGGGAGGTGTCGATGGTCGCTGTCCGGACTGGCTTGCCGTTGAACGCCATCGACTGCACATAGACGTTCTGCGGACTGTTGTTCTGCGCGTCGATGGTCAGCTTCCGGCCGCCGGCCAGGTGGATCGTCGCGGTGCGGAAGAGCGGCGAGCCGATGACGTACTGTCCCGAACCGACGGACATCGGGTAGAAGCCGAGGGCGGAGAAGATGTACCAGGAGCTGGTCTCGCCGTTGTCCTCGTCGCCGGCGTACCCCTCGCCGATGTCGCTGCCGACGAACAGCCGGCGGGTGATCTCACGGACCTTCGCCTGGGTCGCGCTGGGCTTGCCCGCGGCGGCATACAGGTAGGGGATGTGGTGCGAGGGCTGGTTGCTCATGCCGAGCTGCCCCATCCGCACGGCGGCCGCCTCGCGCATCTCGTGGATGGTGCCACCGTATCCGCCCGGATGGGAAGCGGTTTCGGGAGTGGCGAAGAACGTGTCGAGCTTCTTGAGCAGTCCCTTGCTGCCGCCGTAGAGGGCTTCCAGGCCGGGAACGTCGTAGGTCGGGTGGAAGGCGAAGTTCCATCCGTCCGTCTCCGTGAAGACGTCACCCCAGCTGGTGGGATCGAAGGCCTTGCCGCCGAACGTGTGCCACGACCCGTCCGCGTTGCGGCCCTGGAAGAAGCCCGTGTCGGGGTTGAAGAGGTTGACGTAGTCCTTGGACCGAGACGTGAGGTAGGCGGCGTCGTTCTGCAGCTGGGTGATGCGGCTCCTGGGCGTCTTCGGGTCGTTGGCCAGCTTCGTCGCCATCCTGGCGATCGCGGCGTCGTTGATGTAGTCCTCCAGCGACCAGGAGACCGACTCGCCGGTCTCGGTCGAGGTGTAGCCGGCGTAGGGGCTGGTCTGCAGGCCCTTGCGGCCGACGGCGCTGTCGGTCGATCGCACGGTCGCGTTCTTCAGCGCGGCATCGTATGCCGTCAGCGCCGTCTTCGTGTCGAGGCTGCCCTCCAGGTAGGCCTCGGCGAACGCGGCGTCGCTGCTGGTGCCGGTCATCAGGTCGGCGTAGCCCGGCGAGGACCAACGGGCGACCCAACCACCCTCGCGGTATTGCTGCACGAAACCGTCGACCAGTTCGTCGGCCAGCTCCGGGTAGAGCAGCGAATAGGCCGGCCATTCGGTGCGATAGGTGTCCCAGAACCCGTTGTTGACGTAGATCTTCCCCGGCTTCACCTGTGCGTTCGTCGCGGTGTCGGTCGCCGCGCCACGGGTCGGCAGCACCGGGCTGGCGTGCTCGTACGTCGGCCGGGCGGCGGTGCCGGTGTTCTCGAACTGCGAGTTGGGATAGAGGTTCATCCGGTAGAGGTTGGAGTAGAGCGACTCCAGCTGGGTGCGGCCACCGCCGGTGACGTCGATGACACCGAGCCGCTCGTTCCAGGCCCGGTTGGCGGACCGCTGCACCTGCGCGAACGACTTCTTCGCGACCTCCAGCGACAGGTTGTGCCGTGCCTGGTCCAGCGAGATGAAGGAGGTCGCGAGCCGCAGCTCGACGGTCTTGTCCGCCGAGGTGTCGAAGGAGGCATAGCGTGCGGTGCTCGATCGATCGCCGGTTGCGGCGCCGGATTTCGTTGGCTTGCGGTCGAATTCGCCATACACGAACATGCGGGTGGCGCCGCTGCCACCGCCGGCGTCGACCCAGCCGCGGACGGTGCCGTCCGTCGCCACCTGCAGCTGTGTGTTGCCGCCGACCTTGTCGAGCAGAACGGATCCGGTCGATCCGGGGAAGCTGAACCGGTAGACACCTGCGTGATCGCTCGGTGTGACCTCGGCCCGCAGGCCGTTGGTGAACTTCACGCTGTAGAGGTCGGGGCGGGCGGTCTCGTCGGAGTGCTCGAAGGTGAGTGCGCGGTCCTTCAGCGTCGAGGTCGGCACCGCGTCGGCCGACGGCATGACGGCCAGCTGGTCGCGGTCGCCCATCCATGGGCTCGGCTCATGTGAGATGCCGATGCCCTGCAACGAGGGCAGATTGGAGCTGTTGTTGTCCGCGGCGTAGTTGTATTCCCAGTTCGAGCTGGTCGCGTTGGTCATCGGGGTGAAGAAGTTGAAGCCGTTCGGCATCGCGGTCGCCGGCAGATTGTTGCCGCGCGAGAAGTCGCCGGACGACAGCGTGCCCCGGCGGGTGTCGACGATCGACGCGCGGTTCCGTAGGTCGATCTTCGGGGCCCGCTGCACACTCAGGTCGTCGAACCAGGCACTGAACCGCTGACCTGCGCCACCGTCGTCCGGGTTGTCGTAGACGACGATGACCTTGTCGACGGTCTTGCCGGCATACCGACTCAGATCGATGTGGATGGAGTTCCACTGGTCGGTGTAGAGGACCTTCTGCAGGCCGTGACCGCGTGCCGAGATCGGTGATCCGTCGGTGTCGGTCGCGTCCGGTGCAGCGCTCATTCTGCTGCCGTCGGTGAAGATCAGGTCGATGGCGACATACGTCGAGGCGTATGACGAACTGCTGCCGCGCTCGGGAAACACCTTGTAGCTCAACTCGTCACCGGGGCGGATCCGGTGACCGACGTCGCCGTAGAGGGAGTCGGCTCCCCGGGCCGGTCCCGCGCCGCGGTTGACGCCGGAGAAGTGCAACCCGTGGGTGCCGGTGAATCCGGTGCCCTTGTGCAGGTTGAAACCGCTGGTCGGTCCGCCGGCAACGGTGGCAGCGAGCGGCACGCCCTCGTCGCCGGTGCCGGAGACGTTGACGAGTGGACCGAACTGCTTCGAGGTGGACGGCACCGGTTGTGCGGACTCGAACGAGCTCGACCACGGAGCGCCGGTTCGGGTCGCGGCGTGGGCGGGCGGCGGTGCGACCAGATAGGTGGAGGTGAGGGCGACGGTCGTCGCCGTGACGGTGAAACAGGTGCGCAAACGCATGGCGGCTCCTCCCAGGGCATGGGATTGCTGTGCCGAGGTGGCGACAGCGTCTGCCATCCTTCAACCGAACCCGGCGGTAACAGTGGACGCCGAGCGGACTTGACGGTAAAGGTTTTTCAAAGGAAATCGCGCAGCCGGGCCGCCTCGCGCAGCAGATGATCGCGCTCCTTGGCGTTGGTCGCCCGGCGTGCCGCGTCGGCATAGTGCCGCGCCGCGGCCGGCAGGTCGCCTGCCTGCTCGTGCAGGTATGCCGCCACCGCGGCGTGCCGGGGGACCTGTGCGTCGACACCGGCAAGCGCCGCGAGGCCTACCGCAGGCCCGTCCGCCTCGCCGACCGCCACTGCCCGGTTGAGCCGGACCACCGGCGAATCGGTGAGCGCCAGGAGTTCGTCATACCATCCGACGATCTGCACCCAGTCGGTCTCCTCGACGGTCCGGGCATCGGCATGCAGCGCGGCAATCGCTGCCTGCGCCTGGTATTCGCCCAGCCGGTCGTCGGCCAGGGCGCGCTGCAGGATCGTCACCGCCTCGGTGATGAGGCGGGTGTCCCACTGACTGCGGTCCTGGTCCCGTAGCGGCACGAGTTGTCCTTGCGGTCCGGTGCGCGAGGCGCGGCGGGCGTGGTGCAGCAGCATCAACGCCAGCAGGCCGCGGACCTCGGGCTCGCTGGTGCGAGAGGCGAGTCGGCGGGTCAGCCGGATCGCCTCGGCACTGAGGTCGAGCGAACCGCCATACCCCTCGTTGAAGACCAGATACAGCACTCGCAGGACGGTGCCGAGGTCACCCGGCGCATCGAGTCGGGTGTCGCGCAGCAGCCGTTTGGCACGGCTGATGCGTTGCGCCATAGTGGCTTCGGGCACCAGGTGGGCATCGGCGATCTGGCGGGTGGTCAAGCCGCCGACGGCTCGCAGGGTGAGCGCGACGGCGGCGGAGTTTGAGAGTTTCGGGTGCGCGCAGAGGAACTAGAGCTGCAGGGTGTCGTCGACGCTCGGGGTGCTGCCCGGCTCGGGATGGTCCGCGACGCGCAGTTCGCGGGCGCGCCGGGCATCGGTCGCCCTGACCTGGTCGAGGAAGCGTCGCCAGGAGGCGGTGATCAGCCACGCCAGTGGGTCCCGCGGTGGCGCATCGGGCCAGCTGCCAAGGGCGTTGATCAACGCGTCCTGGACCGCGTCCTCCGCCGACGCGAAGTCGGCTCCGCGTCGGCAGAGGGCGCTTATCGCAGCGGGGACCAGCTCTCGCACCAGGTCGTCGTCCATGGTCGGTCCGCCGGACGGCACGTCACTCCGCCGTGGCCTCGCGATCCCAGGTCAGGAACGGCCGGACCTCGAGCCATTCACCCAGCGGTTCGCCGCCGGCGGCGGGCGCCGCGGACAGCTCGCCGGCCAACTGGATCGCCCGCTCCTGCGAGTCGACGTCGATGATCATCCACCCGGCGATGAGGTCCTTGGTCTCGGCGAACGGGCCGTCGGTCACCGGTGGCTTCCCCTCGCCGTCATACCGCACCCACATGCCGTCCATCGACAGCGCGTCGCCGGAGACGAACTCGCCGGACCGCTCCAGCTCCGTGGCGAAGTCGTCCATGTACTTCATGTGTGCGTCGACCTCGTCCGGGGTCCACTGGTCCATCGGCACGTTGTTGGTGGCGGCCGGCGCGCCGCGGTAGTGCTTCAGCAGCAAGTACTTCGCCATGATCGTTTCCCTTCGTCGCTTGCGACCATTCTGGCCGCGGATATCCAGGGGACGATGCTGTCGGCGCGATCTCGACATCGTCGCGAGAATCATTTGCAGCAAGCTGGTCGAGTGCCGGAGGAGCGCAGCGGGGGAGGTGTATCGAGACCCGCGCTCCTCATACGAGCTGGAGGTGGGCGGCGAGGCGCAGCACCTCCGCTCCGGTGCGGTCGGCGCATCGAAGGTCCCGCTGGTGTCGGCGTTCGCGTAGTCGACGTAGGACTCCTCGAAGAGCCCTTCGAATCCCAGTGGACTCCCCATGCTCCGACGCTACAGCGGTGACTCTGACGGTCGGACCAGCGACGATGACGGCCGGACGGGAGGAGTTGCCGGTGATCGTGACCTGCTTGGTGTCGGCGGCGGATCCTCGATGACCCACCCATAGAAAGTTACTCTTCGGTAAGGTCCGCATATGACCCGAACGACCGCACCTCGCTGGCGCCGGCCGCCCCAGCTCCGGGATGGGCGGTTCGCCAACTGGGCCCGCACGGAGGGCTCCGCCCCGAGTCGCTGGGAGCTCCCCGGCACCGAGGGCGAGGTCGTCGGAGCGGTGCGTCGTGCCCGCGCCGAGGGGCGCCGGGTGCGGTGCGTCGGTGCAGGACACTCCTTCAACGCGATCGCCGCGCCATCCGATGTCGCGGTCTCGCTCGACAACCTGCGCGGCATCGTGACGCACGACGACTCCACGGTCACCGTCCTCGCAGGCACCCGGCTCAGTGACCTGAGCGCCGCGCTCGCGCAGCGGGGGCTGGCGCTGCCGATTCTCGGGTCCATCGCAAACCAGTCGGTCGCCGGCGCGATCGCGACAGGCACTCATGGGTCGAGCCTCGCCCACCCCAACCTGTCCGGTCTGGTGTCCGGCATGCGCCTGATCGACGGCACCGGCGCCGTGCGCGATCTCGACGAACACGACGAACTGCTCGACGCCGCAAGGGTCCACCTCGGAGCGCTCGGCATCATCACCCGGGTCCGTCTGCAGGTCGTGCCCGCCTTCCACCTGCGGGAACGCATCGAGTGGCTCCCGGTCGATCAGGTCGCCGCGGCGCTTCCCGAGATCAGCACGAGCGCGGAGTTCACCAAGGTCTGGTGGATGCCGCACACGCCGCGGGCATTGGTGTTCCGCTACGAACGCGTGTCGGCGCCGCGCACGGTGCTTCCGGTCCTCCTCGATCGCTTCGTCGACGAGAAGCTGCTGCACCATGGTGCGCTCCCGCTGGTCTATGCGGCGCAGAACCGGCGACCGGGCTGGGTGCCCGCCTGGAACCGGGTCGCCGGCCGGACCCTCCGCAAGCCGAGTCGGACCGGGCCGAGTCCGATGATCTTCTCCACGCCGATGCCTGTCCGCCATACCGAGACCGAGGCCGCGGTGCCACTGGCCAGCGGCGGCGCTGCGTGGGACGCGGCGGTGCGCACGGTCGACGTCAGCGGAGCACGGGTCAACTTCATCACCGAGCTGCGTTTCGTCAAGGGTGACCACGGCTGGCTCAGCCCCGCCTACGGCGAGGATGTCGTTCAGCTCGGTGCCTACACGGCGGTCGGCGGTGACCGCGACCGTTACTTCGCCGAGTTCTGGCGCCGGATGCGCGACCTCGGCGCCCGGCCGCACTGGGGCAAGGAACTGGATCACCGCGCCCCGGAGCTGCGCGCGCTCTTCCCGCGTTTCGCGGACTTCGTCGCGGTCCGCGACGCGTTCGACCCCGACCGGATGTTCGCCAATCCCTTCCTGGACCGCGTCCTCGGCAGCTGAAGCCTGTGGCGAACCCGACTGCGCCGCAACGGATCAGCCGCGCAACTGGTCCCGCCGCCGGTTGAGATGAGCGAGCTCGCCGGGGTTGCCGGCGAGCACGATCGCGCGGTCGTATGCCGCTCGCGCGTCGGCGCTGCGGCCGAGACGCCGCAACAGCTCGGCGCGCGCCGCGTGCAGGGCGTGGTAATCCTTCAGTTGCGTTGCCACCCGGTCGATCTCGGCCAACGCCAGCTCCGGTCCGTCGAGTTCGGCGAGTGCGACCGCCCGGTTCAGGCGCACGATGGGCGAGGGGTCGATGCGCGCCATACGGTCGTAGAGCGTGACGACCTGTGACCAGTCGGTGTCGCGCGCGGACCGTGCGTAGGTGTGCACCGCATTGATTGCCGCGAGCAGTTGATACCGGCCAGGAGCTTCACCGCCGGCTGCGACGGCGGCGAGGCAATCACGGACCAGCGCATGCCCCTCGGCGATGAGGGCGCGATCCCAGGCGCCGCGGTCCTGCTCGTCGAGGGTGACCAGCTCGCCGGTGACGGACAGCCGCGCCGCGCGCCGCGCGTCGGTCAGCAGCATCAGGGCCAAGAGCCCGGTCACCTCGCCGTCCTCGGGTCGCAGCTCGTGCAGCAGCCGCCTGAGCCGGATCGCCTCGTCCGACAGGTCGGTCCGCAAGGGGTCGTCCCCCACCGAGGCGAGGTAACCCTCGTTGAAGATCAGGTAGACGACGGCGAGCACCCCGCCGAGCCGGTCGCGTATGTCGGCGACCGACGGCACCCGATAAGGGATGTGCGCGGCCTTGATCTTCGCCTTGGCTCGGGTGATGCGCTGCGCCATGGCGGTCTCCTGCACCAGGAACGCGTGCGCGATCTCGGCGACGCTGAGCCCGCCGAGCAGCCGCAACGTGAGAGCCACCCGGGCCTCCATCGCCAGCGCGGGGTGACAGCAGGTGAAGACCAGCCGGAGCCGGTCGTCCTGCACCGGACCCGTTGCGGCCGCTGGGGTTTCGTCGATGAGCATGTATGCCGCCCGTTGTTTACCGTCCCGCTGGGACTCACGACGCAACCGGTCGATCGCCTTGCGCGTCGCGGTGGTGGTCAACCAGCCGCCCGGGTTCGCCGGGACGCCCTGGCGCGGCCAGTGCTCGACGGCCGCGACGAACGCCTCGCCGGCGGCGTCCTCGGCCAGGTCCAGGTCGCCGAAGCGACGTGCGAGACCGGCCACCACCCGGGCCCACTCCTCGTGGTGGGCCCGGGCGATCGCCGCCTCGACGGGTGGAAGTGTCACGAATCCATCAGTGCCTGAAAGGATTCAGCGGTCTGGAAGGGACGCACCTCAACCTTGCCGCGGCATGCCTTGGACCCCTCGGCGGCGAGCGCCAGGGCCTCGTCGAGGTCGGCGGCTTCGATGACCCAGAAGCCGCCGAGGTATTCCTTGGCTTCCAGATAGGGGCCGTCGGTGACGATCGGCTTGTCGCCCGTGCCGTCGACGGTGGTGGCGGTCGTCGCCTCGGCGAGTCCGTCGGCGAAGACGAAATGCCCCTCCCGTTCGAGCTTCTCGTTGAAGGCCGCAGTGTCCGCGAACGACGCGAGCATCGCCTCCTTGGACGGGTAGTTGCCGTAGTCGCCCAGCTCGGGTGCTCCGAACACCGACATCATGTACCTGGGCATGTCACTGGCCCTCCTGCGTCTGGCGGTCGATGATCTCTGCCACACCGGAAGGGAACCGGTGCACCTCCTGCGGCCAGTCGAGACAGACCGCCAGGCGACCGGCCCAGTAACGGGCGGCGTCGTCATCGGCGGCGGTGATCGCGGTCAATCCGCCCAGGTGCTCCTTCGTCTCGACATACGGCCCGTCGCTGAAGACCGGCTCACCGGCTGTGGCCACGACGCTGCAGATCGCCGTGGACGCGTCGATCCCTCCGTCGGCATACAGGAAGACGCCCGCCGCCTTCATCTCCTCCAGCACCGCGCGCGAGGCCTCGCTCTTGCGGCGCAGGTCCTCCGGTGTCTGGTCGGGGACCCACTCGTCGTTGAACGCGATCAGATAGTTCGGCACTGCCTTCTCCTCTCAGGTCGGTCGGGAACCGGCTGCGGCCCCGTCCCGACGGCCGCTCGGCCGCCATACCGACCCCACGAACGCGCGGGCCCGAATACGACACCGATCCGACACCGGACCCGGAACATTTTCAAGGGGCCCGGGCCGGCGGCCCCGTGGCCCGGTCAGCGCCGCGGCGCCAGCATGATGACGGCGACACCGATCAGGCACACGACGGCACCGAGCAGGTCCCACCGCGTGGGCCGGAAACCGTCCGCGAGGACGCCCCAGGCCAGCGAGCCGGCGATGAAGACGCCCCCGTATGCCGCCAGCACCCGGCCGAAGTGGGCATCCGGCTGGGCGGTGGCGATGAAGCCGTATGCCGCGAGCGCGGCCGCGCCGCCGACGGCGAGCCACCAGGGCCGGTGTTCACGGACCGACTGCCAGATCAACCAGCAGCCGCCGATCTCGGCCAGCGCGGCCAGGACGAACAGGCCGTAGATCCGCAGGGTCGTCACAGCAGCACGGTAGACGGCATACGCTGACCACGCCGTATGGCGCCCGCCGCACCGCGACCCTGGGAGGATCCGTGTCCTACGCAGTCGATTTCACCGCTGTGTCGACGGTCGGGCTCGAGTCGTCGCCGGTCGCGGAGGCGCTCGCGGGCCTGCGCGCCAACGAAGCCCGCTACTTCAAGAACAAGTACGACCACGTGTTCACCGTCGAGCCCGCCGACGAAGCAGCGTCGGCCGTGGACTGGGTGAGCGAGATCCTCGCCGACGAGCGAGACATCGTGATCGCCTCGCCCGCGCTGGAGGCGACCGAGTTCGAGGTCGACGGCATCCGGATGGCCTACGTCTTCTACCGCAGCGGCTTGTCGATCAATGTGATGTACACCCTCGCCGAGGGCGGCAAGCGCGCTGTCGGCTTCAAACTGTCCGACGGCATGGAGGTGCCGCAGGAGTTGGCTGCGTTCAAGTTCGCCCGGCAGAGGTCGAAGCTCGCCGGCACCATCCGTGGGTCCTACTTCGTGATCAAGGGTGTGCACTGACCGCGGCTGCGTCCCCGGGGTGTCACGATGCGGCGCCGACGTCCCGTCCAGGCGCCATCGCACCGCGCAGCTCGTCCAGGATGCCGGCCAAGAGCCGCGAGACCTGCATCTGGCTGACGCCGATGCGCCGGCCGATCTGCCGTTGCGTCAGCTCGTCCACGAAACGCAACCGGACGATGAGCCGGTCGCGGGGGGTGAGCGTGCGCAGCACTGATCGCAGTTGCTCGAAGTCCTCGACCCGTTGCAGGTCGGTGGAGACGGCGCCCAGGGTCTCGCTCACCGTGATCTCGGGATGATGCTCGGTGGGTGCGTCCATCGAACCGGCGACGTATTGTCCGTCGGCGACCACAGCGTGCTCGACGTCGCGGATCGTCAGGCCGAGCGCCGCGGCGACGTCGGCGGCGCGGGGCTCTCGACCGAGTTGCTGCGTCAGCCTGTCCACACACGAACGCACGGCCAGGCACCGCTCCTGCAGCTCCCGCGGGGGCCGCACGGCCCAGCCGTGATCCCGGAAGTATCGCTTCAACTCACCGGTGATGGTGGGCACCGCGAAGGCCACGAACCCGTGGCCACGGCCGGGCTGGTAACGCCGCACCGCCTGCACGAGCGCGAGCAGGGCCACCTGTTCCAGGTCCTGTCGCTCCAGGCCGCGACCGTCGTAACGGTGCGCGATCGAGATGGCCAGCCCCCGATGGTCCAGCACCACCTGATGGCGCAACTGGGCAGCGCGACCGCGGTTGACCCGTTGGGCCTTGCGCAGTGAATCCTCGACGCTGGATGAACGCTCCGGTGAGCTGGAAACTGCAGGGTGAGGCGGCATAGCTCTGCTCCCGTGTGGAACCAGACCGACCACCTTCTTGAGCCGGAACGTCCTCCTCACAGTGACACCTCCGGCAAGTGGTGGCAAACGGGAGACAGGCCGAGGGCGCCCGCCGTCCGTGCGCGTCGCCGTTGTGCGAGGCCGCCCGAAATTCGTTTCGCGGACGGGGAATCATTCGGCCGAGTGGAAAGTTGAGTCAAGTAAGCGCAACTTTGGTGCGGCCGGTTTGACACGGCCGGGTCCACCGGAGTTGAGTCGGATGCAGTCAACTTCGCTCGTATGACGCGAGGCATCACTGCGTCCGGCGAGGAGACAACGACAGACCACCATCTCAACCAAGGGAGAACACCAACATGGGACGTGCGGTAGGTATCGACCTCGGCACCACCAACTCCGCGGTCGCGGTCCTGGAGGGCAACGACCCGGAAATCATCGCCAACGCGGAAGGCGGCCGCACCACGCCGTCGGTCGTGGCGTTCGCCAAGAACGGCGACGTGCTGGCCGGCGACATCGCCAAGCGCCAGGCCGTCACCAACGTCGACCGCACGGTCCGCTCGGTCAAGCGCCACATGGGCACCGACTGGAGCACCGAGGTCGACGGCAAGAAGTACACCCCGCAGGAGATCTCGGCCCGCATCCTGCAGAAGCTGAAGCGCGACGCCGAGTCCTACCTGGGTGAGGACGTCACCGACGCGGTCATCACCGTGCCGGCATACTTCGACGACGCCGAGCGGCAGGCCACCAAGGAGGCCGGCGAGATCGCGGGCCTCAACGTGCTGCGCATCATCAACGAGCCGACCGCGGCGGCGCTTGCCTACGGCCTGGACAAGGGCAAGGAGGACGAGCTCATCCTGGTCTTCGACCTCGGCGGCGGCACCTTCGACGTGTCCCTCCTCGAGGTCGGCAAGGACCCGGAGGACGGCTTCTCCACCATCCAGGTCAAGGCCACCAGCGGTGACAACAAGCTCGGTGGTGACGACTGGGACCAGCGGATCGTCAACCACCTGGTCCAGCAGGTCAAGAACCAGACCGGTGTCGACCTGTCCAAGGACAAGATCGCCATGCAGCGCCTGCAGGACGCCGCCGAGCAGGCCAAGAAGGAGCTGTCCAGCTCGACGTCCACGGGCGTCAGCCTGCAGTACCTGTCCATGGGCGAGAACGGCCCGATCCACCTGGACGAGACCATCACCCGTGCGCAGTTCGAGCAGATGACCAAGGACCTGCTGGAGCGCACCAAGCAGCCGTTCGAGCAGGTCATGAAGGACGCCGGCGTCACCGTCAGCGACATCGACCACGTCGTGCTGGTGGGTGGCTCGACCCGTATGCCGGCCGTCACCCAGGTCGTCAAGGACCTCACCGGCAAGGAACCCAACAAGGGTGTCAACCCGGACGAGGTCGTCGCCGTCGGCGCCGCCCTGCAGGCCGGTGTGCTCAAGGGTGAGCGCAAGGACGTGCTGCTGATCGACGTCACGCCGCTGTCGCTCGGCATCGAGACCAAGGGTGGCCTGTTCACCAAGCTGATCGAGCGCAACACCGCGATCCCGACCAAGCGTTCGGAGGTGTTCTCCACCGCCGAGGACAACCAGCCGTCGGTCGAGATCCAGGTGTTCCAGGGCGAGCGCGAGCTGGCCAAGGACAACAAGCCGCTGGGCAACTTCGAGCTGTCCGGCATCGCGCCGGCGCCGCGCGGTGTGCCGCAGATCGAGGTCACCTTCGACATCGACGCCAACGGCATCGTGCACGTGTCCGCCAAGGACCGCGGCACCAACAAGGAGCAGTCGATGACGATCTCCGGTGGCTCCGCGCTGCCGAAGGAGGACATCGACCGGATGGTCCGCGACGCCGAGGAGCACGCCGCCGAAGACAAGAAGCGCCGTGAGGAGACCGAGGCCCGCAACACCGCGGAGCAGCTGGTCTACTCGACCGAGAAGTTCCTGGCCGACAACGGCGACAAGGTCCCGGACGACTCCAAGTCCGAGGTCGAGTCGGCGCTCACCGAGCTCAAGGACGCCCTCAAGGACGAGAACTCCACCGCCGAGGACATCTCCGCCAAGACCACCAAGGTCAACGAGACGTCCCAGAAGATGGGCGCCGCCCTGTATGCCGCCGAGCAACAGTCCGGTGCCGACACCGCGGCCGGTGACGCGGCCGGTACCGCCGACGCGGGCGCTGCCGGTGGTTCGGCCGGCTCGGCCGACGACGACGTGGTGGACGCCGAGGTCGTCGATGACGAGTCCGACTCCAAGGGTGACTCCAAGTGACCGACCCCAAGGGTCCGCAGCCGGGCTCCGCTTCGGCGGAGCCCGGCCGGCGGCCGGAAGACGAGGAGCAGGCCGGGCCGGTGATCCGCGACAAGCGCCGGATCGACGAGAACGGTGACCTGCGTGCCGCAACGGAGGACGGATCGGAGGGCAGAGTGGAGGGCAAGGTGACGGACGACACCGCCGGCCAGAACGCCGAGGATCGGACGACTGCCGGGGAGGCCGGCGAACACCCCGACACGGCGCTCGCCGCCGAACGGCTCGCCGACCTGCAGCGCACCCAGGCGGAGTACTTCAACTACAAGAAGCGCGTCGAACGCGACCGTGAGGCCCAGAAGGACGCGACCACAGCACGCGTCCTGGAGTCCCTGCTGCCGGTGCTCGACGACATCTACCTGGCGCGCGAGCACGGCGACCTGGAGGGCACGCCCTTCGAGAAGATCGCCGACAAGCTCGACACGACCCTCACCCGGCTGGGCCTGACACCGTTCGGTGCCGTGGGCGAGCCGTTCGACCCGACGCACCACGAGGCCCTGATGCACATCGAGGCGGAGGTGCCGGAGGGTTCGGAGGGCACCACCATCGTGCAGGTCATGCAGCCCGGTTACCGGCTGGGTGACCGCATGGTGCGACCCGCCCGCGTCGCGGTGGCAGACCCGTCCTGATGCAGCCCGAGCCGTTGATCGAGCGGAGCTCGCGCTCAGTGAACGCCCCGCTCGATCAACGACTTTCAACTTCCAAGGAGTGATGCATGGCTAGTCAGGACTGGCTGGAGAAGGACTTCTACAAGATCCTCGGCGTCTCCCAGGACGCCTCGCAGGACGACATCAAGAAGGCCTATCGCAAACTGGCCCGCAAATGGCACCCGGACCAGAACCCGGGCGACGCCGCGGCCGAGCAGAAGTTCAAGGACATCGGTGAGGCCAACTCGGTGCTGGCCGACCCGGCCAAGCGGCAGGAGTACGACCAGCTGCGCCAGATGGTCGGTGGCGGCGCTCGATTCACCGCCGGCGGTCCGGGTGGCGCGACCGGCGGTGGCGGTTTCGAGGATCTGTTCGGCTCGATGTTCGGCGGTGGCGGCGGTCAGAACGTCCGCTTCTCCACCGGTGGCGGCGGCGAGCAGATCAACCTCGACGACATCCTCGGCCAGTTCGGCGGGGGCGGCTACGGCTCGCCGTACGGCGGCTACCAGGCGGGCCCGCGCAAGGGTGCCGACCTGGAGGCGCGCACCACGCTGAGCTTCCGGGACGCCGCGACCGGTGAGACCGTGTCGCTGCAGGCGGCCGACGGCCAGAGCATCAAGACGCGCATCCCGGCCGGGGTCAAGGACGGGCAGACGATCCGGCTGCGCGGCAAGGGCCGTCCGAGCCCGAACGGCGGGCAGCCCGGCGACCTGCTGCTGCACATCACCGTGCAGCCGCACCCGGTCTTCCACCGGGACGGCAACAACCTGACGCTCGAGCTGCCGGTGACCTTCGCCGAGGCCGCGCTGGGCGCCACCGTCACGGTGCCGACGCTCACCGGCAAGCAGGTCAAGGTCAAGATCAAGGCCGGCACACCCTCGGGTCGCAAGCTGCGGGTCAAGGGCCAGGGCATCCAGGCCAAGAGCGGCACCGGCGACCTGATCGCGACCGTGCAGGTCGTCGTGCCCGAGAAGCTGACCGGTGACGCCAAGAAGGCGGTCGAGACGATCGCCGAGCAGGAGCGGGCCGACGGTGTCGACCCACGCGCCGAGCTGAGCGCGAAAGCCGCGCAGTGATGGTGCGGTCGTCCTGGCAGGGCACGTCGCCGCCGCCGAGAGATGCGCCGATCTACGCGATCTCGGCGGCGGCGCAACTGGCCGGCATCCACGCCCAGACCCTGCGCCAGTACGACCGCCTGGGCATCGTCACGCCGTCCCGCACGCAAGGCGGCGGGCGGCGCTACTCGATGCACGATCTCGACGTGCTGCGTGAAGTGCAGCGGCTCTCCCAGGAGGAGGGTGTCTCGCTCGCCGGCATCCGCCGGATCCTCCAGCTCGAGGACCAGATCGAGGCTCTGCGCTCGCGGGTGGTCGAGTTGTCCGACGAACTCGCGCGCGAACGCAGTAAGGGCATCGGCCGCGTCTTCGCAGCCGCGCCGGACGGACAGATCACGCCGTTGCGCCCCGGAGAGCGGGTCACCCCCGTCCGTGCCGAGCGCGCCCTGGTCGTATGGCGCAAGCGTGGCTGACCGTGGGTGACGACCGTCTGGCACAGTGGACTCCGTGATCGAGCACCTCATGGTCTTCCCCGACCGCGACGTGGCGGAGGAAGTGGCCGACCAACTCTCCGATGATGACGAATTCGCCTCGGTGCGCGTCGTTTCCGAAGCTCTCGCGGGTGAGGACGACGCCGAGGACGTCGACTGGGTCGTGCACGTGGTAGTGGACACCATCGACGATCCCTCCGGTGCGGTCGCCCGTGGGCTGGCCGAGCGCTTCACCGCTCTGGCCGAGGAGAACGACGGCTGGCTGGACGAGGACCGCTCCTCGGTCGAATGACGTCGGTCGCCGTCCGGTAGTCCGGCGTGCGCCGGCAAATTCGGTGGTGACGCACCTGCGTCGCCGCCTAGCGTCGTGCACGTGATCCGACTCATCGATCCCGCCGACGACGCTCTGATGCGGCAGGTCTACGACGTCGGCTGCGCCTCGAAAAGCCTTGGCCGCCCGTGGTTCTCGCCGCCGTCATACACGTCGTGGCTGATCGGCATGCGCGACCCGGACCCCGAGGAGTCGCGGGAGCTCTACGGCTTCTGCACCGAGGGCGGCGGCTGCCTCGGCAGCACCCTGCTGTTCATCCCGGAGCACGACAACCTGGAGAAGGTGTATGCCGACCTCGCCGGGGGGGCGCACCCCCCGCGCCCCCGGCGGGGGCGCGCGCGCGTAGACCCCCCCCCCCCGGCAGGGCGCCCCCCCCGCCCCCCCCCCTGGTTGAACCACAC
>NZ_JBQCGS010000039.1:0-15976 GCF_051955415.1 Flexivirga sp. | reverse complement strand
CGACCCGGTGGGTCTCGACGGCGAGTTGCCGACCGCGCGTGGCGCAGTCGTCACGAGTGAGGTTGAGATCCGCGATAGTCACGGCCACCATCGTCGCACTCGCCGAAGTTGCGCATCCGCCGCGCTCCCTCGAACGGCGTCGCGCAGCCAGGATCTTGCAGCCGGCCGTGCGGACGCCAGCAGGATCAGAGGTGCGCCACGACGTGGTCGATGCAGGCGGTGAGCGCCGCGACGTCGGCCGGGTCGACGGCGGGGTACATGCCGATGCGCAGCTGGTTGCGGCCCAGTTTGCGGTAGGGCTCGGTGTCCAGGATGCCGTTGGCGCGCAACACTTTCGCGATCGCTGCCGCGTCGACGCCGTCGAAGTCGATGGTGCCAACGACGGGGGAGCGGTCGGCCGGGTCGGCGACGAACGGCGAGGTGTATGTCGTGCGCTCCGCCCATGCGTAGAGAGTCGCGCTCGACGCGGCACTGCGACCGGCGGCCCAGTCCAGGCCACCGCTCGCCAGCAGCCAGTCGATCTGCGCGGCCATCAACGCGATGGTGGTGACGGCCGGTGTGTTGTAGGTCTGCTCCAGTCGTGAATTCGTCACGCACAGCTGCAGATCCAAGGTGGCCGGCGTCCAGCGCTGCTCACTGAGCCTCGCGATCCGCTCGAGTGCGGCAGGAGACATGGCGGCGAACCACAGGCCGCCGTCGGAGGCGAACGCCTTCTGCGGCGCGAAGTAGTAGACGTCGGTCTCGGCGAGATCGACCGGGATCGCGCCGGCGGCGGAGGTCGCGTCGACGAGCATCAGCTCACCGGCCGAGCCCGGCACCCGCCGGACCGGGGTCCTGACGCCGGTGGAGGTTTCGTTGTGGGTCCAGCAGTAGGTGTCGACGCCGTGCGTGCTGCACAACTCCACCGCGGTGCCGGGCTCGACCTCCGCGACGATCGGGTCGGCGAGGAACGGCGCGTTGCGCGCGACGGTCGCGAACTTGGCACTGAACTCGCCGCACACGGCGAAGGCTCCGCGGTCGTGGATCAGCCCGAACGATGCTGCGTCCCAGAAGGCATTGGTGCCGCCCATGCCGAGCACGATCTCGTAGCCGTCGGGGGCGTCGAACAGCTCCGCGAGCCCGGACCGGACGCGGGCGACCAGACTCTTGACCGGTGCCTGCCGGTGCGACGTGCCGAGCACGGTGCGGCCCAGCGCGAGCAGCGCGTCGAGTTGTTCGGTGCGCACTTTGCTCGGCCCGGAGCCGAAACGGCCGTCCGCGGGTTTCAACGAATCTGGGATGACGAGCTGGTCGGTCACGTGCCCGATTCTGCCAGCGGTAGCGTCGTGCTCATGCAGCCGATCAAGCGTTGGGACTACGCGGGCGAGGGCCTGGACGAGCACGACCTGCCGGCGGCGCCGCTGCCGCTCATCGAGCAATGGGTCCAGGACGCCGCGGACCGGCAGGAAGCGAAGGGCGATGTGCCCGAACCCGATGCGATCTCGGTCGCCACCGTCGACGCCGAGGGTCAGCCGCACGTGCGCACCGTGCTGATGCGCTACCTCGGCGCTGACGGTCCGGGCTTCTACACCAATTACACCAGCCGCAAAGGCCTTGACCTGCAAGCTGATCCGAAGATCGCCGCGGCGTTGACCTGGCCGCCGATGTTCCGGGCCATCCGCTTCGTCGGTGTTGCCGAGAAGATGTCGGTCGAGCGATCGACGCACTATTTTCGCAGCCGGCCGTACGGATCGCGCATCGGCGCGTGGGCCTCGGAGCAGTCGCGGCCGGCCGCCGGCCGCGCCCAGCTCGAGGCGGCCGTGGCGTCATACGAACAGAAGTGGCCGGACACCGGCAGCCCGGAGGACGTCCCGCTGCCCGACTTCTGGGGCGGGTATGTCGTGCGCTGCGACGAGGTGGAGTTCTGGGCCGGCCGCAGCAGCCGACTGCACGACCGGCTCGTCTTCGTGCGCACCGGCGATGGCGACCTCGCCGACGCGAACAGTTGGGAAATCGAGCGCCGTCAGCCCTAGACGACGGGCAAGACCAGTCAACTGCACGAGAAGCGGACGCCGGCGGGTGAGGAGTCGAGCAAGAAGACACGGGACAGCCCGTGGGCTGCCGGTGGAACCGGCAAGCGCGATGGACGAGATCGCGCGCCCACGGGCCGCGGTGGCTGCGTTGGAGTAGCTACCGAACGTCCGTTCCGTCGGCACACCGGAGGTGGCCGGCGACGAATACGAAGGTTGCGCTAGCGCGCAACCACCTCACGCGTCCTTTGAGAAATCACTCTTGGACCACCTCCTTTCTCGTGTGCTCCCACGCTAGGACGAGGGCCGGGTGGGAAGCAACAGATTTAGTCGGCTGTCCTGGCTCCGCCCTTCGGCCGGCGGGCCGAGCCCGGCCGGGACCGACGCCGAGAGCAAGAACGGCTGGCGCCCAGGGGAGGTGCGCCAGCCGTCCGAGCTGCACCTTGCGGTGTGCTCACCCCGCCCGTGAAAACGAACGGTTCGGGAGGCCGCGGGTCAGGGGGGAGGAGCCCCACGGCTTCCAAGAAGAAGAACGTAGCGTGAGCGGGAAGGATTCCCGAACTTATTGAGCGAAAAGTCGACCGAAATTTCTTCGTGACGGGTTGTGGGCAGCGGCGGCGATCCCGCGACGGGGGCGTGGCGGGAGGCTGGCGTGCACCTGTCGGCCCGTAGTGGCAGGCTTGTGCCGTGAGCGAGCTGATCGACACCACCGAGATGTATCTCCGCACGATCTTCGACCTGGAGGAAGAAGGCATCGTGCCGCTGCGCGCGCGCATCGCGGAGCGTCTGGGGCACTCGGGTCCCACCGTGTCCCAGACGGTGGCCCGCATGGAGCGCGACGGGCTGCTGACGCTGGCCGGTGACCGGCATCTGGAGCTCACCGAGCACGGCCGGACGCTCGCCACCCGGGTGATGCGCAAGCATCGGCTCGCCGAGCGGCTGCTGGTCGACGTCATCGGTGTGGAGCTCGAATACGCGCACGACGAGGCCTGCCGGTGGGAGCACGTCATGAGCGAGCGGGTCGAGCGCAAGATCCTGGCGATGCTCCGCGAACGACACATCTCGCCCTACGGCAACCCCATCCCGGGCCTGGAGGAGCTGGGTGAGGAGGGCACGCGTGTGCAGTTCCGCGACGGCGTGCGCCCGATGACGGAGGTCGGCACCGAGCAGCCGGCCAGCTTCGTGGTCCGCCGCGTCGGTGAGCCGGCCCAGGCCGACCAGGATGCCTTGAGCGTGCTCACCGCGGGCGGCATCACCCCGGACGCCAAGGTCGAGGTGCGCCTCGAGGGTGATCGGGTCCTGGTGCGCGCCGAGGGCGGTGACGCCGTGTCGCTGCCCCGCGACGTCGCCATGCACGTCTTCGTCGACGCCGACTGACTGACCCCGGCTGACTGACCCCGGCTGACACCCGGGGACTGACTGACGCCATGGGCTGATTCGGCGTCCTTGCAACGATCCTCGCAGCCCACCAGAACTTTCTTTGACCAGTTCGTGACCTCACTGTGACTTTCCGTCCGGGGTTGTGTACCGTTTTCCCCGGCCCGCCACTCGGCGGGTTCCCGTGAGGCAACGCCGAGTCCTGCCAGCTGATCGGGTGCAACGAATTTCCGCCAGGCAGGAGCGGGGGACCCATTCCGGGTGGCGCAAGCCGCCCTCGGGGCGAAGTTTCGGTGCAGCACCACGGGGCTGCCGCACCGGAGCCGGGTATCTCCAGCCCGAGCCCGACAGCTCACCTCGTAGGCGACGGAGAGGTGTTCTGTGTCCATTCTTGGTCCGCGCGGTCGTCACCGCGCCCCGGGCAAGCTGACGACGACTTTCAACTCCACCGCTCGCGTGTCGGCCACCGTCGCGGTCGCCGGTGGTCTGGTCGCTTCGATCGCCGCACCGCAGGCCGCGTCTGCCACGACCGGTGTCGCGTCGATCACCGGCTCCAGCTCGGTCGATTTCGCCGCCCAGGCTTCCCGCGCTCAGGCGTTGGCCAACCCGCTGCAGGCCACCAAGGCCGAGTCGCAGCTGAGCGCCGTGCCGGCGCAGGCGCAGCTCGCTGCCCCGGTCGCCGCCAAGCGCTATGAGGCTCCCAAGCCGGTGGTGCGCACGCGCACCGCCTCGGTGTCGCGCAGCGCCACCCGCCCTGACCGCTCGGCTCAGCCGGCGCCGGCGAGCAACCCGGTCAGCGCCCCGGTGAGCAACCCGGTCACCACGCTGGCCCCGCCGGCCGCCACCGGTGGCATCGTCGGCATCGCCGAGCGGTATGTCGGTGCGCCCTACGTCTACGGCGGCGCCAGCCCGGCCGGCTTCGACTGCTCGGGCTTCACGTCCTACGTCTACGGTCAGGTCGGCAAGTCGCTCCCGCGCACTGCCACCGCGCAGATGCAGATGGCGACCCGGGTGAGCACGCCGCAGCCGGGAGACCTGATCTTCTTCGGCAACGGCAGCTACGCCTACCACGTGGCGATCTATGTCGGCAACGGCATGATGATCGACGCCAACCACCCCGGTGGTTCCGTCGGCGTCCGCCCGATCTACAGCGGTGTGTCCGGCTACGGCCGCATCTGAGCTGTCACACCACTCGTTCGAACCCGTCGCACTTCGTGGGTGCGGCGGGTTCGTGCATTCCCGCACCAAACGCGTCCCCGAAAGGCTGCACCATGTCATTGTCCGAAACGCTGCTCGCCGCTGACCGTCGTCCGCAGGTCGTTGCCGATCTGGTTGCGGTGATCGACGCGGAGGTGAAGGACAAGAAGGGTCTCACCGGGGTCGCGATCAAGGGTGGGTATGCCGCCGTGCGCAAGGTGAGTCCGACGATCGCGGCCGATGCGACCGATCGCATGCTGCCCGAGGTCGCTTCTGCCCTCCAGCCATTCTGGGACGACTTCGCCGGGGCGGGCGATTTCGGGCAGTACCTCGCCGGCCGTGGTGACGAGGCCGCCGATGCACTGCTGGCGGTCACCGACGCGCGGGCCGAGGCGACCGAGCGGGAGCCGTTGAAGCGTGCTTACAAGGGGCTGCGCGGCAAGGCCAAGGACAACGTCGAGCAGGCCCTGCCGCGACTCGGGAGGGTCGTGCAGCAGCACGCGTCTTGAGTCGTGCAGCAGCACGCGTCGTGAGTCGTGCGGGGACGCTCAAGATCCTTCTGATAGACCATGAATATGTCTGACTCATTGCACGCCACGACCGTGCGTCTCACCGGCGCCGACGGCGCCGAGATCGAGGCCTACCTGGCGACACCGGACGGCGACACCCGCCGTGGCGGTGTCGTGGTCATCCATCATCTGCCCGGTTACGACCGGGCGACCAAGGAGATGGTCCGCCGCTTCGCGGAGTTGGGGTATGACGCCCTGTGTCCCAACCTGTATTCGCGGCAGGCTCCGGGAGCGGAGCCGTCCGACGCTGCCGCGGCGGTGCGGGCAGCGGGCGGCATACCGGACGAGCAGCTGGTCGGCGACGTGGAGGCGGCGGCGGCATACCTGCGCGGATTGCCGCACGCGAACGGCAAGGTCGGCGTGATCGGCCACTGCTCGGGCGGGCGGCACGCAGTCCTCGCGGCGTGCCGGGTGAACCTGGACGCGGCGGTGGACTGTTACGGCGCCTTCGTGACCGGCACCCCTGGTGCGGACTACCCGCTCGACGTCACGAACCTGGTGCCGCTGCTGCCGCAGCTGCGGGCACCGCTGCTGGGGCTGTTCGGCAAGAACGACAAGTTCCCCGGCCCGGAGCAGGTCGCCGAACTCGACCGGATCCTCACCGAGCACGGCAAGCCGCACAGGTTCTTCTCGTATGACGACGCCGGCCACGCTTTCTTCGCGGTTGACCGACCGTCCTATGTGGTGGCCGCGGCGAACGACGGCTGGGAACGCATCGAATCCTTCTTCCACCAGCACCTGGAGGGCTGAGACATGTGCACCTACATCACCGTCACGACGGATGTGGACGGCAGCGCCAAGGGTCCGGGCGGGAAGTGGTTCCGGGTCAACGATGCGGCGGCCTACTACGACCACCCGGTCCACGCGATGGCCGAGCACACGCTCAACGTGGACCTGACCGATCCGAGCGCCGGGCCGGGCCGGCGCATCGCCCTGGAACTCACGGCGGGGTCGGCGCAGCGGCTCATCGACGCGATCCAGCAGGCGCTGGACGCGGCACCCGACGAGCTGAAGGCCGGTTGATCAGCCGCCCGGGCTGATCACCGGTCCGGGCGGCGGACCGATCGTCCGGGTGACGGTCGTGGTCACCGGTGGGGCCGAGGTGGTGACGGTCGCCGTGGCTGTCGTCGTGGCTGTGGTGGTGGCTGTGGTGGTGGCGGTCGTCGTCGCGGTGCTGGTGACGGTCCGCTCGGTGCCGGGCCGGGTGACCTGCACGGTCGTCGTCTTCGGCGGCAGCGTCACGGTCGAGGTGCTGGTGAAGGTGCTGTCGTTCGCGGGGTCGGACGTGGCCTCCTGGGTGACCGTCCGTGTCGCGCCCTGCTCGGTGTAGGTCACGGTCCGCTGGCCGGTGCCCGCGTCGTGTCCGTTGCCGCCGCCGGCGAGCAGGTAGATGCCGACGGCGCACAGTGCTGCGATGCCGGCCCCGATCAGAGCACCGGGCAGCAGGCCGGGCGCCGGGCGCCTGGACTCGTCGTAGTCGTCGTAGCCGTCCTCCGGCCCGTCCCCGTAGTCGTCGGAACCGTCGGCGCTGTCCGGATCGGCCCACTGGTCCATGAAGGCGTCGTTCGCGGACCGTTCGCCGTCACCGCGTCCCTGGGTGCTGTTCGGCATGACGACATGGTACGAGGCGGAACGCCGCAGATCGGTGCTGCACGCACGGGCGTGCGCGTCGATGCGGCATGCTGCAGGCATGCATTTCGTCGGCCTCGATCTTGCCTGGGGCACCAAGAATCCCACCGGGGTGGCGGTCCTCGACGACAGCGGGACCTTGCGGCACGCGAGCACGGTCCGCACGGACGAGGAGATCGTCGACGCCGTCCGGGCTGCGGCGCCGGGTGCGTGCGTGGTCGGCATCGACGCGCCGCTGATCGTCAACAACGCCAAGGGGAGCCGGCCGGCCGAGCAGGCGCTGGGCCGCGACTTCGCGGCATACGAGGCGGGGGCGCACCCGGCCAACACCGGCAACCCGGCATTCGCCGAGGGCACCCGTGGCGGACGCATCGCACACGTGCTGGGCCTGGACATCGATCCGGCGTCGCGGGCGTCGCGGCGAGCTCTCGAGGTCTATCCGCACCCGGCGACCGTGGCGCTCTTCCGGCTCGGGCAGAGCCTGAAGTACAAGAACAAGCCGGGTCGGCCGATCGAGCAGTTGCAGGGTGAGTTGCTGACCCTGCTTCGGTTGTTGGAGTCGCTGGAGACTGCGAAGCCGGCCCTCCGGCTGAGGCACAGCGAGCACTGGCAGCAGCTGGCCGACACGGTGCAGCAGGCGACCCGCAAGGCGCAGCTGCGCGCGGCGGAGGATCCGATCGATGCCGTGATCTGCGCGTATGTCGCCCTCCTCGCTCACCAGGCGCCCGAGCGGTTGACGACATACGGCGACGTCGCCACCGGATACATCGTCACGCCGACGTTGCCGGACGACCTGCGGCCGTCGCGGCACTCACCGACGCAGCAGAGCCGCGCGGAGGTGGTGGGTGCCGCCCGGCGTGAGTACGCCGTGCAGTTCCCGATGGTGGAGCGGGCTGCGGCCGCTGCGGTGGAGTTGATCGCCGGGGTGCTGGACGACGCCGGGCTCAACTACCTGTCGGTGGACGGCCGGGCCAAGACGGTGGCGTCGTTCGCGGAGAAGGCCAGCCGGGAGGTGGACGGGGTGCCGTTGTATGCCGACCCGGTCCGCGACATCGGCGACACCATCGGCGTTCGTGTCATCACCTACGTGCGCGGCGACGTGGATGCCGTGGTGCAGTTGCTCGCCGCCGAGACGGAGGTCCTCGACGATCGTGACCTCGGGCTGGAGACGGCCAGCGAGGGCCGCTTCGGGTATGCCAGCAGGCACCTGCAGGTCCGCATCCACGCCGAGGATCGTGCCCGGCATCCGGCGCTCGGGGACCGGCGGGTGCAGGTGCAGATCCGCACCGTGCTGCAGCACGCGTGGGCGGAGTTCGAGCACGACATCCGTTACAAGGGCAGCATCCCGCCGGAACAGCGCGCCGACTTCGACCGGCGGTTCACCCTGGCGGCCGGGCTGCTGGAGGTCGCCGACGGCGAGTTCTCCACGATCCGCGACAAGCTGCGCTCGGGTGTCGCCGAGACCCTCTCCAACGGCGCGAGCGCCGATCGCATCTCCTCGCGGGAGCTGGCGGCATACCTTGCCGGTCAGTACGACGACGCCGCATGGTCGCGCGCCGACCACTACGCGTGGATGGCCGGGCTGGTGCACGAGCTCGGCATCGAGTCGCTGACGCAGCTGGCCGACACGTTGCGCACCGTCGACGCTGCGCCCATCGACGAACGCATGGCGTACCGCACTCCGCCGGGCGCGGTACGCCGGTTGGACGACGCGCTGCTCTACCGCTTCGGCGAGGAGTATGTCGCCCTGGACGGCAACGCACACCGGGTGGAGAGGTTGGAGTCGCGGCTGGCGAAACTGCGCGGGGAGTCCTCCTGACCTTCGACGGTCACGCGGACTCGACTGCAGCAGCAAGCTTGTCGAGCGATGCCGACAACTTGTCCGAGGTCGTGGCACGGGCCCGCCGCAGCCGCTTGGCGTCCTGCAGCTGCGACCAGTCGTAGGTGTGGGTGACCCTGGTCCGGCCTTCGCCCACCGGCTCCAGTTCCCACCGCCACAGGTGACCGGGCTGCGGTGCGCCCACCTCGGAGGGCCGCCACGCGATACGGCGGCCCTCCTCGAACTCCACGACGTGGTTCTCCCGCACCACTCCGTCACCGGTCAGCGTCATGCGGAAGACGTCGCCGACGCCGTGGACCCGCTGTCCGGGCGCGGACTCGGCGAGGTTGTCGTTGCCGTCCCACTCCGGCTGCCGACTCGGGTCGGCGATCAGCTCGAAGATGGTCGCCGCGGGGGCGTCGATCTCACGGGTGGCGCGAACGACCTTGGTCTCCTGGGTTGGTGTCATGAGCCCATCGTGGCAGTAGGCGGACCGGAGCGTCCGGAATCAGTTGCCGGTGTCGAGCGTGATCACTTCACCGTCGGCGGTCGCCGCTGCGTCGCCCAAGCAGCGACCGTTGCCGGTTATGCACGCGTTCGCCACCGCTGGCGGCGACTCAGCGCCAGAGGTCCTGCAACCACCGGATGGCAGCGATCTGGTCGTCGGCCTCGCCGCCCTCGTGGTTGTTGAAGGGGTAGACCTCGATCTGCTTCGGCCCGGCGTAGTGGTTGTAGGCGCCGAAGCCGCCGGATGGCGGGCAGATGGTGTCCATCAGCGCGACCGAGAACCGCGCTGGTGCGGTGGCGTGCGCCGCCATGGTGATGCCATCGACGTAATCCATTGTCCGCAAGGCGGTTTCGGCGTGCGCACGGTGGGTGCCGAGGAACGCCACCAGTTCGTAGTAGGGGCGCTGCTCGGTGAGGCGCACCGCCCGGCGGACGTCGGCCAGGAACGGCACCCCGATGATCGAGGCACGGACCAGGTCGCCGGCGAGCGCGCTGGTGGCCAGTGCGATGGCGCCGCCCTGGCTGGCGCCGGCGACGGCGAGCCGGTCCGGATCGGTGCCGTCGAGGGTGAGCGCCGCCTCCACGGCACGGACCGCGTCGGTGAAGACCCGCCGGTAGAAGTAGTCGCGCGGGTCGAGGATGCCCTGGGTCAGGAAGCCCTCGACGTAGGGCGAGTTGCTGCCGGCCGGGTCACCGGTGCTGCCTCCGCGGCGGGCGCGGGCGCCCTGTCCGCGGGTATCCATCACCAGGGTTGCGAAGCCCGCTGCCGGCCAGGCGAGCCAGTCCAGCGGCGTGCCCCGTCCGTCGCCATACCCGAGGAACTGCACGACGGTGCCGTGCACCGTGCCGGTCGGCTGGATGTGCCAGGCGTTGATGCGGTGGCCGCCGAAGCCGGCGAAGGAGACGTCACGGGTGACGACGTTCGGCAGGTATGCAGCGCCGGGGCGGACCTGGACCGCGAGATCGTGCTCGCGCGCCTCGGCCAGTGTGGTGTCCCAGAACGAGCGCCAGTCCTGCGGTTCGCGGCGCTCGGGCAGGTAGTCGCGCAGTTGCTCGAGTGGCAGATCGAACTCAGGCACCTGGACGCTCCTCGGGCAGCGGATCGGTTGCGGCGGCCAACGCGGCCAGTCGCTGGATCTGTTCCTTGACCGGCGCGTAGTGCTCCTCGATCGCGGCGTGCAGCCGGTCCAGGTCGTGCGCCGCGGCGGCCTCGACGATCTCGACGTGCGCGTGCGCGGTGCGCTGCCAGCTGCGGTCGCTGACGTCCAGGGTCGCACCGACCCGCGACTGCACCTCCCAGAACGCGCCGGTGAGCTGCACCACCAGGTCGTTGCCGACCGGCTGCAGCAGCAGCAGGTGGAAGGCGCGATCCTGCTCGACATACGGCTTGCCGCGATCGGCGAGCTCGCACATCTGCCGTGCCAGATCGGCCAGCTTGCCACGCTGGTCGGTGTCCAGGCCGTCGATGATCAACCGGGCGAAACCCTGCTCCATCAACTGACGGACCGAGACCACGTCGGACAGCACGCGGTAGTCGGAGGTGGTGCCGAGCAGCGAGCGGAAGGCGAGGCTCTCGATCATCGCGCTGAGGGAGAGGGCGCCCACGAAGGTGCCGTGGCCGTGGCGCACGTCGACGATGTCCAGGGCGCTGAGCGTGCGGATCGCTTCGCGGACGCTGGACCGGCTGGCGCCGATGACGCTCATCAACTCCGGCTCAGTGGGCAGCGGGTCACCCGCGTGCAGGCGGTGGTCGACGATGTAGCGCTTGATCTGCTCCACGACCTGCAGCTGCGCGGTCCGCGGTCGTCCCTCCATGGTGCTCATACGTCCCCCTCGGGATCGCTCGAAATTCGGCTCGACGAAATTACCGTATCCCAACATCAGACGTCTGATGTCTTGTATGGTCGCTCTCATTCATCGTTTGTCGCTCATCTGGAGGCCGTCGTGTCCCGCAAGAAGTCACCGCTCGATCCTGCCGGACTGACCGGCACCTCGCGCCGTCAGTTCCTGAAATTCACCGGCGTGCTCGGTGCGGCTGCCGGCATCGCCGCCTCGGTCAGCGCCTGCGGGCCGTCCAGCGGCACCTCCGGCGGGGGTGACGGCAAGGGCGGTTCGTCCACCATCTCGGCGACGCTGGCCTTCCAGCTCTCCGGGACACTCGACCCGGCCAACCACTCCAGCGCGGTCGCGACAGCCGCCAACCAGCACATCTTCGAGGCGCTGGTCGACCTCGACCCGGCCAGCCGCGCGCCGTACCTCGCGCTGGCCAAGGCGCAGCCCAAGGCCAGCGCCGACGGCCTGAAGTGGACCGTGGAACTTCGTGACGGGGCGAAGTTCTCCGACGGCTCGGCGGTGACCGGCGAGGACGTCGCGTGGTCCTTCACCCGGGCGCTGGACCCGGCGAACCTGATGTCGCAGTTCATCTCGTTCATCTCCTCGGTGAAGGCAACCGGCGCGACGTCGGCCGAGTTCACCCTGAAGGAGCCGTTCCCGCTCTTCCCGACCCGCATCTCGGTCATCAAGATCGTGCCCAAGGCCAAGACCAAGACCGCCGCGCTGGCCAAGACGTTCGGTGACAAGCCGATCGGTTCCGGCCCGTGGGTGCTGGACTCCGCCGACCCCAACAGCGGCCTGACCTTCTCGGTCAACAAGAACTACAACGGCAGCTACCCGGCCAAGGCCACCAAGATGGTCTGGCACAGCACGACCCAGGACGCGACCCGGATCGCCGACCTGCAGAGCGGTCGTTCCCAGGCGATCGAGGCCGTGCCCTTCGTCAACGTCAAGCAGCTGGAGAAGACCAAGAAGGTCGAGGCCAAGCAGGCCTTCAACCAGATCTTCCTGATGTTCAACTGTGCGGCGAAACCCTTCGACGACAAGCGAGTTCGTCAGGCACTGCACTACGCGATCGACACCGACGCCATCATCAAGACCGCCTTCCAGGGCTACGCGACCGCGGCCCAGAGCTACCTGGACGAGGGCAACCCGGACTTCCAGAAAGCCTCGACCGTCTACAACCACGACCCGGCAAAGGCCAAGAAGCTGCTCGCCGAGGCGGGTGCGTCCAACCTGTCGATCGAACTGGTCACCACCGACGCCGGCGCCGTCGCATCGACCGCGCCGCTGATCATCGACGCCTGGAAACAGGTGGGTGTCACCGCGAAGCTCAACACCGCGCCGTCGGCGTCGGTCTACGCACCGGCCCCCGACGGGCTCATCTCCAAGCCGGACTTCCGCGTGCTGTTGGCCTCCGGCGACCCGACCGTGTACGGCGTCGACGTCGACCTGCTGCTGCGCTGGTTCTACTACGGCGCGACCTGGCCGACCGACCGCTTCCACTGGCAGCAGTCGTCGGCGAAGAAGGTCGCCGACTGGCTGGACGAGGCGGCCAAGGAGTCCGACAAGGCCAAGCAGAAGGCGATGTGGATGAAGACGATCGACTTCATCGCCGACGAGGCACCGCTCTACCCGGTGGTGCACACCAAGATGGTCACCGGCTGGGACGACAAGAAGCTCTCCGGCTTCGAACCGGTCGCCACCACGGGCCTGTACTTCCTGAAGACCAAGCCGGTCTGACGTCCCTGCGGGCGCTGCCCGCCATCTTCAACCAGCCACCATTCGAGGAGGTGTTCGCGTGGCTCACGTCCTGAGCCTGATCTTCCGGCGAATACTGACACTGATCCCGCTGCTGTTCGGCATCGCCCTGTTCGTCTTCCTGGTGATGCGGCTGTCGCCGGTCAACTCGGCGGTCTCCGCCCTGGGCGACAGTGCCAGCAAGGAGCAGATTGCGGCATACAACCACGCGCACGGGCTCGACCAGGCACCGCCGGTGCAGTTCATCCACTTCATCGGCGACCTGCTCACCGGCGACCTGGGCACCACCCAGTCGCTGAACAAGTCGGTGTCCGGCCTGGTCGGTGAGGCGTTGCCGGTGACCCTCGAACTCACCGTGCTGGGCGTGCTGCTGGCGTTCGTGCTGGCCATGCTGCTGGGCATCGTGGCGGCGCTCTACCGCGACCGGTGGCCGGACCACGCGGTCCGTGTGGTGTCGATGGCGGGCATCTCGATCCCGTCGTTCTGGTTGGCGTTGCTGCTGATTCAGCAGTTCGCGGTCAGTCACACCTGGCTGCCGAATGCCGGCTACGTCAACCCGGGCGAGGACTTCGGCGGCTTCCTGAAGGCGATGGTCATGCCGGCCATCTCGCTGGCACTGCCGGTCGGGTGTTCACTCGCGCGGATCGTGCGCACCTCGATGGTGGAGGAGCTGGACAAGGACTACGTGCGCACCGCGTATGGCGCGGGCCTGCCGCCATACATCGTCGTGGGGCGCAACGTCCTGCGCAATGCGCTGGTCAACCCGCTCACCGTGCTGGGCCTGCGGGTCGGCTACCTGCTGGGCGGCACGATCATCATCGAGGCGATCTTCCAGATGCCCGGCATGGGAACGCTGGTCATGCAGGCGGTCACGACGAACGACACGTCGCTGGCACAGGGCACGATCCTCGTGATCGCAGCCTGCTTCGTCGTCATCAACCTGGTCGTCGACCTGCTCTACATGGTGGCCAACCCGAGGCTGCGAGGAGGCCACTGATGCGTGGATACCGTGCGGCGCTGACCCGCAAGCTGTCGAACAACCCCGGCACCCGCTCGATGAGCCTGTCCCGGCTGGGGATCCCGTCGCGCATCGCACTCTGCTTCGTCGGTGTGCTGATCGTGGTGGCGATCTTCGGCGGGCTGCTCACGCCGCACGACCCGACGCAGACCGGCCTCGGCGCGGTCGGCACCGGACCGGACGGCTCCTACTGGTTCGGGCTGGACGCCTCCGGACGCGACATCTTCTCCCGGTTGGTCGTCGGCACCCGGCGCTCCCTGGAAGTCGGCTTCGGTGCCGCGGCATTCGCGCTGGTCTTCGGGTCGGTGCTCGGCGCCATCGCTGCCACCAGCCGCAAGGCGGTCGACGAGATCATCATGCGACTGCTGGACATCGTGATGGCCTTCCCGGCCATCGCGCTGGCCGCGCTGCTGGTCGTGGCCTACGGCAAGGACCGGCTCTCGGTGCTGATCTTCGCCATCGGCTTCGTCTTCATGCCGTCGATCGCGCGCGTCGTGCGCGCCAACGTGCTGTCGCAGTACGGCGAGGACTACGTCGCCGCGGAGCAGGTCATCGGCGCCCGGCGGTTCCACATCCTGCGCCGCCACGTGATGCGCAACTGCGCCGCGCCGGTCATGGTGTTCGCCACCGTGATGGTCGCCGACTCGATCATCTTCGAGGCGTCGTTGTCCTTCATCGGCGGCGGACTGCCCGGCCAGGCGGCGCAGTCGTCCTGGGGTTCGGTCATCGCCTACGGCCAGCAGATCCTGCAGGCCGGCGCCTGGTGGGCGACGTTCTTCCCCGGCCTGCTGATCCTGGTGACGGTGCTGTGCCTCAACGTGCTGTCCGAGGGGATCTCGGACGCCTGGGCGGCACCGGCGGCTCGATCGAGTGTCTCGACGGGACCGGCCTCGGCGGCCTCGGCGGCCGAGGAGTCGGCCGGCGGAGTCACCCCCCGTGCCGCCCCCGCCGCGGCGCGGCCGGGGCTGGCGGTGGCGGCGCCACCGCAGCGTGCGGCCGCCCGCCCGGTGCCAGACGCGGATCCGATCCTGACGGTGCGCGGCCTGCACATCGACTTCCCCGAGCGGCACCGTGGCGTGTCGATCGTGGACGGCGTCGACCTCGCGGTCCGGCCCGGCGAGGTGCTCGGCCTGGTCGGCGAGTCCGGCAGCGGCAAGTCGCTGACCTCGCTGGCGATCATGGGGCTGCTGCCGCGTGGCGCCCGCGTGAGCGGGTCGATGACCTTCGACGGCGCCGAGCTGATCGGCATGAAACCCGGTCGTCGGCGTGCCTTGATGGGCCGGGACATCGCGATGGTCTACCAGGACGCGCTGTCCGCGCTGAACCCGGCCATGACGGTGAAATCCCAACTGCGCCAGATCATTCGGCGCGGAGGCACCCGCTCCGCCGAGGAGCTGATGGGGCTGGTCGGACTGGATCCGGAGCGGACCCTGTCGTCATACCCGCACGAACTGTCCGGCGGACAGCGGCAGCGGGTCGTCATCGCGATGGCGCTGGCGCGTGACGCCAAGCTGATCATCGCCGACGAACCCACGACCGCCCTGGACGTCACCGTCCAGGCCCAGGTCATCGAGCTGCTGTTGCGACTGCGGGCCGAGTGCGGCTTCGCGCTCATCCTGGTGAGCCACGACCTGGCCCTGGTCAGCGAGGTCTGCGACCGCGTCGCCGTCATGTATGGCGGCCGGATCGTCGAGGACGGCACCAGCGCGGACGTGGTGGAGCAGCCGCAACACCATTACTCCCGAGGCCTGCTCGGATCGGTGCTCTCCCTCGAGGCCGGCGCCGAACGGCTCACCCAGATCCGCGGCACCGTGCCGGCACCCGCCGACTTCCCGAAGGGATGTCGTTTCGCCGACCGGTGCCCCGCCGCAACCCAGGTCTGCCTCGACGAGGTGCCGCGGCTGGTCGAGCACGACGGCCGTGTCGGGACCCACCGGTCGGCCTGCCACCACGCGGTGACCGACACCGAACCCACCCACGATCTGGCGAAGGCGGCAGTGGAATGAGCAGCCCGACGAGCAGCCCGACTGGCCCGCCGACGAGCACTGACGGCTCCGCGCTGCTGCAGGGCAAGGACCTGCATGTGGTGCACCGCACCCGAGGCGGCGGCCTGTTCGGCAGTGGACACGTCTACGCGCTGACCGGCGCGGACCTGTCGATCGCCGCCGGTGAGACCGTCGGCATCGTCGGCGAATCCGGTTGCGGCAAATCGACACTCGCCCGGGTGCTGGTCGGTCTGCAGCGGCCCACCTCCGGG
>NZ_JBQCGS010000038.1:0-14193 GCF_051955415.1 Flexivirga sp. | reverse complement strand
GCCGGGCCGGGTCGGGCCCCGGCCGGGGACCCGCGCCTGGGCCGGGTCGCCGCGCGCGCCCACGTCCGCCGCCTCCGAGGAGGTGAGCCCGATGCTCAAACCGGCCTCGAACTCGCCGTAGCGGGTCCGCAACGCCTCGTGGATCCGCTTGCCGGACAACGACGTCGCCGTCATCGAGTTGCCGCCGACGATGCCGAGCACCGGGATCACCGCGATCGGCCGCAACGGCACCAGGCCGGTGGACAGGATGCCGAGCACCCCCGGCAGCGCGCCGCCGCAGATCGGCACCAGCGTCCACCACGTCGCCCGGCCCAGGATGCGGTGAGCGCTGGTGTATGCCGCCACCGCCAGCATCACCGCACAGAACAACAGGGACAACCACCACGACCGCAGGACGAAACCGATGATCAGTCCCACCGCCGCCAGCTGGACGCACGCCCGGAAACCCGCGGTCAGTTGACCCAGGCCGGTGTCCAGTCGGCCCCACCGCACGATGCCCGCCGCCAGGAACGCTCCAACGACCACGAAGATCAGCACCACGATGTCGTCGTGCAACCCGTGCATCTGGACCAAGGTCATGACGCCCAGTATCGACGGTGGTCCGGGAATCGGACGGCAAGGGAGCCGGACGTCCGCAGCCCATCGGTCGGGGTCCCCGCGAAGTATCGCCGGAGGAGCGTAGCGGGGGAGGCGAACTTCGTGGGGTGGCCTAGAATCTGGCTGTGATCAACCGCCTTGACCTGCGTGGTGCGGCGCTTCGCGATCTGGATGCCCGCGCCCTGCGCAACACGCTGCCCCGAGCCGAACTCGACGTGGAGGCCGCGCTGGACATCGTGCGCCCCATCTGCGAGCAGGTTCATGCCGGCGGCGTCGCGGCCCTGCTCGACCTGGACGAGAAGTTCGACGGAGTGCGGCCACCCACTCTGCGGGTGCCCACCGCGGTGCTCGAGACGGCGCTCGAGCGACTCGACCCGGCGCTGCGCGACGCGCTCGAGGAGTCGATCCGGCGCGCCAGGATCGTCCACGGGGCACAGCGCCGCACCGACGTCACGACCGAGGTGGTGCCGGGCGGCACCGTCACCGAGCGGCACGTGCCGGTCGAACGCGTCGGGCTCTACGTCCCGGGTGGACAGGCCGTCTACCCCAGCAGTGTGGTGATGAACGTCGTGCCGGCGCAGATCGCCGGCGTCGGCTCCCTCGCGGTGGCGAGCCCGCCGCAGCGGTCCAACACCGGCGACTTCGTCGGTTTCCCCGACCCCACGATCCTGGCGGCCTGCGCGTTGCTCGGCGTCGACGAGGTGTATGCCGTCGGCGGCGCCCAGGCAGTGGCGATGTTCGCCTACGGCGCGCTGGACGATGACGGCGCCACGGTGTGCGAGCCGGTCAACCTGGTGACCGGTCCGGGCAACGTCTACGTCGCGGCGGCCAAGCGATTGTTGATGGGCACCATCGGCATCGACGCCGAGGCCGGCCCCACCGAGATCGCGATCCTGGCCGACGAGACGGCCGACCCCGCACTCGTGGCGGCCGACCTGATCAGCCAGGCCGAGCACGATGAGCTGGCCGCGTCGGTCCTGGTGACCGACAGCGAGGTGCTCGCGACCAAGGTCGAGCAGGCACTCCAGGAGCAGGTCGCCGCCACCAAGCATGTCGCGCGCGTGCGCGCCGCGTTGGGCGGGCCGCAGTCCGGCATCGTCCTGGTCGACGGGCTCGAGGAAGGTGTCCGCGTGGTCGATGCCTACGCCGCCGAGCACCTGGAGATCCAGACCCGCGACGCGGCGGCGGTCGCCGCGCGCATCCGCAATGCCGGTGCCATCTTCGTCGGCGACTACGCCCCGGTGAGCCTCGGCGATTACGCGGCGGGCTCCAATCACGTGCTGCCGACCGGCGGGTGCGCCTGCCACAGCGGCGGTCTGTCGGTGCAGTCCTTCCTGCGCGGCATCCACGTGATCGACTACTCGCGCAACGCGCTCGCGGAGATCGCCGAGACCGTCGTGACGCTGGCCGGTGCGGAGGACCTGCCGGCGCACGGCGCCGCCGTGACCGTGCGGTTCGCCGCCGACAGCGCTCCCGAAACCGCCCCGTGAGCACCCTGCAGGACCTGGTCCGGCCCGAGTTGCGCGGCCAGACACCGTACGGCGCCCCGCAGCTCGACGTCCCGGTTGCGGTGAACACCAACGAGTCGTCCTACCCCGTCCCGCAGGTGGTGGTCGACCGCATCGCCCGGGACGTCGCCGAGGTCGCCGGGTCGCTCAACCGTTACCCGGACCGCGAATTCACCCGGCTGCGAGAGCTGCTGGCGGCATACCTGCAGCGGACCACGGGGGAGCAGGTGACCGCCGCACAGGTGTGGGCGGCCAACGGCTCCAACGAGGTGCTGCAGCACATCGTGCAGGCGTTCGGCGGGGCGGGCCGCACGGCACTGGGCTTCACGCCGTCCTACTCGATGCATCCGCTGATCAGCGGGCGCAACGGCACGACGTGGGTCGACGGTCTGCGCGACGTTGACGCGACCCGCTTCGACCTCGACGGCGACCTCGCGGTGGAGCAGACCCGGCGACACGACCCCGAGATCATCTTCCTGTGCTCGCCCAACAACCCGACGGGCACGGCACTCGACCTGGACGTCGTGCAGCGCGTGTATGACGCGACCGACCGCGCGATCGTCGTCGTCGACGAGGCCTACACCGAGTTCTCCCGGACCGGCACCCGCAGTGCAGTCTCGCTGCTACCCGGTCGTGAGCGGCTGGTGGTCAGCCGGACGATGTCCAAGGCGTTCGCCTTCGCCGGGGCGAGGCTCGGATACCTCGCGGCGGCAAAGGAATTCACCGATCTGTTGCGCCTGGTGCGGTTGCCCTACCACCTGTCTTCGGTCACCCAGGCGGTCGCCTGCGCCGCACTGGAGCACACCGACACCATGCTGGCGATGGTGGAGCAGATCAAGACCACGCGGGACGAACTGGTCGCCGGGTGCGCGGCGCTGGGTCTGCGACCGGTGCCGAGCGACGCCAACTTCGTGCTGGTCGGCGGTTTCGCGGACGCGGCCGCGACGTGGCAGGCCCTGCTGGACCGTGGGGTGCTGGTGCGCGACGTCGCCATACCGCACCATCTGCGGATCACTGCTGGCACACCCGAGGAGAACGACGCCGTGCTGCGTGCGCTCAGATCGCTGGTCGGCTCGAGACCCATGTCATCGTCGGTCGAGTAGCTCGTGAGGGACGAGCGAGCGTATCGAGACCACTGTCATCGTCGGTCGAGTAGCTCGTGAGGGACGAGCGAGCGTATCGAGACCACTGACCCGAGGAGAAGACCTATGACCGACCACCGCACTGCACACATCGAGCGTGCGACCAAGGAGAGCCGGATCGACCTGTCCGTCGATCTCGACGGCACCGGCGCGGCCGAGGTCTCGACCGGCGTGCGCTTCTACGACCACATGCTCGAGAGCTTCGCCAAGCACAGCCTGATCGACCTGCGCGTCACGGCGACCGGCGATCTCGACGTCGATGCGCACCACA
Organism: Flexivirga sp.; assembly: GCF_051955415.1. Classification (NCBI taxonomy): domain Bacteria; kingdom Bacillati; phylum Actinomycetota; class Actinomycetes; order Micrococcales; family Dermacoccaceae; genus Flexivirga; species Flexivirga sp. Next base: position 10,675 of record NZ_JBQCGS010000038.1, on the reverse strand, counting down.
CCGTCGAGGACACCGCGATCGTGCTCGGGCAGGCGGTCCGTCAGGCCCTGGGTGACAAGAGCGGCATCTCCCGGTTCGGCGACGCCACGGTGCCGTTGGACGAGGCGCTGGTGCACGCGGTGGTCGACGTCGCCGGCCGGCCCTACGTCGTGCACACCGGTGAACCGGAGGGCCAGGTCTACGCGATCATCGGCGGCACCTACACCGGCTCGCTGACCCAGCACGTGCTGGAGAGCTTCGGGCACCACGCCGCGATCGCGTTGCACGTGCGGGTGCTCGCCGGCCGCGATCCGCACCACATCGTCGAGGCGCAGTTCAAGGCCGTCGCCCGTGCGCTGCGTGCCGCGATCGCCCGGGACCCCCGCGTCGTCGGCATCCCGAGCGCGAAGGGAGCGCTGTAAACCGCATGCCTCGTGGCTCCTCGGCGCGGCGTTCGGGCGTGCTGCTGCTGCACGGTGACGCCAGGACCGCATCCGCGTGGGTGCGGCAAGGTGTCGTGCCGTCATACGTGGTGCCGTTGGCAGGGTGGACGGCGGTGGTGCCCGGCGGTCCCTCGCAGGTCGGCAGTCCGTACGACGACGCCGCACGGTTGCTGCTGGCCCGCCGCGTGCCGGCCCGGATGCGTGCGGCGATCGGGTTGTTCCGGCTCGACGACCGCGGTGTCGTCGTGGTCCACCCGCGCGGGTGGCGGGCGATGACGCGCTGGCTGGTATGGGAGCCCGGCGACGGAGTGTCCGGCCTACCCGGCCTGCCGGCGGCACGCCCGGGCGACATGGCGATGGCGGCCGGTGTCGTCCCCGAATCCGTCCGTGCGGTGCGGGAGATCCTCACCGACCGGACCGCGTTGCTCGACGACGTGCTCGCCGACCTCATGGGCGCGCTGGCGCTGCCCGGCGAACGACTGCTCGACGGTCAGGTGAAGGACGCCGAGGGCGCCGCACTCGTCGAGCCGGCGGCCAAGGCCGTCGAACGCTTCTCCCGGGTCACCAAGGAGGACAACGAGATTCGCACGGAGTTGGAGCAACTATGAACCCCAGCGTGGTGGTGCTCGACTACGGCAGCGGCAACGTCCGCTCCGTGGTCCGCATGCTCCAACGCGTCGGCGCCCGCGTCACGTTGACCGCCGACCGACAGGCCGCGCTCGACGCCGACGGGCTGTATGTGCCCGGCGTCGGCGCCTTCCACGCCTGCATGACGGCATTGCGCGCCGCCAGCGGACCGGAACTCATCGCGCAGCGGCTGCGATCGGGCCGGCCGGTGCTGGGCGTCTGCGTCGGGTTCCAGGTGCTCTTCGACGGTTCGACCGAGCCGACGTCCATCCAGCCGCCACCACCGGGCCTCGGACACTTCGCCGGGGTCGTCGAACGCCTCGACGCGCCGGTGGTGCCGCACATGGGCTGGTCGCACGTCACTGCGGGCGCCGGATCCCGGCTGCTCGCGGGTGTGGGCGCCGAACGCTTCTACTTCGTGCACTCGTATGCCGCCCGCCGACTGCTCGGCGGCCGCTCCGGCGGTGAACCCACTGTCACCACCGCCGAGCACGGCACGACGTTCGTCGCCGCCGTCGAGGACGGTCCGCTCGCCGGCACGCAGTTCCACCCGGAGAAGTCCGGCGACGCCGGCGCGCAGCTGGTCGAGAACTGGTTGCGGTCGCTGTGACGCCCTCGCCGCTCCGCGCTGGTCGAGTAGGCCGAGGTGTCCCGCGCTGGTCGAGTAGGGCGAGGCGTCCCGCGCTGGTCGAGTAGGGCGAGGCGCCAGCCGAGCCCGTATCGAGACCAAGCGGGCTGCAAGCACGGAAATCAAGCAACTTCAGGAGAATTCGATGGTTGAGGACGCACCCAGGCTCGAGCTGCTGCCCGCGGTGGACGTGGCCGGTGGCCAAGCCGTGCAACTGGTGCAGGGAGTCGCCGGCACCGGGGGACAGTTCGGTGACCCGTTGGCGGCCGCCCTCGCCTGGCAGGACGCCGGCGCCGAATGGCTGCACCTGGTCGATCTGGACGCAGCGTTCGGCCGTGGTAACAACGCCGAGTTGCTCGCCGGTATCGTCGGCCGGCTGGACCTGCAGGTCGAGCTGTCGGGCGGCATACGCGACGAGGCGTCGCTGACAGCGGCGCTGGCCACCGGCTGCCGACGGGTCAACGTCGGCACAGCGGCGCTGGAGGACCCGCAGTGGACGGCACGGGCGATCGCCGAGCACGGTGACCGGATCGCGGTGGGCCTGGACGTGCGCGGCACCACGCTGGCGGCGCGCGGCTGGACCAAGGAGGGCGGTGACCTGTGGGAGACCCTCGACCGTCTGGACCGGGAGGGCTGTGCCCGCTACGTCGTCACCGACGTCGCCAAGGACGGCATGCTGCAGGGCCCCAATGTCGCGCTCCTCCAGGAGATCTGCGCACGCACCGACCGCCCCGTCGTGGCCTCCGGGGGTGTGTCCACCCTGGACGACATCCGCGCTCTGCGGGCGCTGGTCCCTGCCGGTGTCGAGGGAGCCATCATCGGATCCGCGCTCTACCGGGGCGCTTTCGAGCTCTCGGACGCCCTCGACCTCGCCGGCCGGCCGCAGGAGCGGTCGTGACGGGCGAGCCCGCGGACTCCGCCGGTCAGTCCTTCTCCGGGCGATCGTTGTCCGGCACAGGCTTCGAGGGCGACGACGGTTCGATCGACGCCGGTCTCGCGGCGGCGTTGGCCGGCCCAGCGGACGAGACCGCACTGCTGACGGCGTTGGCCGAGGCTCGGCTGTTGGTGCCGATCGTCGCCGCACCGACCGAGGTCGACGACTCCGGCGATCTCGCGGTGGAGAGGGCCACCGACATGGCGGTGGTCACCCTCACCGCTCCGTCCGGCGAGCGTGCCCTGCCGGTCTTCACGGACCTGGCCGCGCTGGCCGCGTGGGATGCCGAGGCGCGGCCCTCACCGGTGCGCGCCGACCTGGCCGCGCAGGCCGCGGTGGCCGAACGCTGCGACGTCATGGTGCTCGACGTCGCCACCCGGTCGCTGGTGCTGCGGCCGAGCATGGTGTGGGCCCTCGCGCAACGTATGCCGTGGCGGCCGCCACATCTGGACGACCATGTGCGGCAGGGTGTTTCGGCGGCAGTACGCGACGAGCCCGACATCGCCGAGGCGCGTTGCGAAGCCGGTGCGTCGCCCGGTGAGCTGCGGATCGTGCTGGCGGTGCTGCCCGGCCTGACCCAACAGGAGTTGCAGGCACTGGCGCGCCGAGTCGGGGAGCAGATCGCCACGGACGGCGAAACGCGAGCCCGGATCGACGGGCTCGCGTTCTCGATCGTCTCGGCAGCGACGTCCTGACCTACCCCGCACCCCTCGAGGAGGAGGGGCGTGCGGGGCCGGGACGGGCGACCCGATCAGCTCAGAGGTTGATCATGTGGCCGACGATCCCTTCGACGGCTTCCTTCATCGCCTCGGACAGCGTCGGGTGGGCGAAGACGTTGCGGGCGATCTCGTCCGCGGTCAGGTCCCACTTCTGCGCCAGGGTCAGTGCCGGCAGCAGTTCGGTGACCTCCGGACCGATGAGGTGCGCGCCGAGGAGCTCGTGGTGCTGGGCGTCCGCGACGATCTTGACGAAGCCGGCCGTCTCCGCCATACCGCGGGCCTTGCCGTTGGCGGAGAAGGGGAAGGACGCGGTCTTCACGTCGTAGCCGCGGTCCTTGGCCTGCGCCTCTGAGTAGCCGAACGAGGCGATCTGCGGCTGGCAGAAGGTCGCTCGCGGGATCATGTCGAAGTCGATCTCCACCGTCTCGGCGTCACCGATGGTCTCGGCCGCGACGATGCCCATGGCCTCGGCGGTGTGCGCCAGCATCAGCTTGCCGGTGACGTCGCCGATGGCATAGACGCCCTCGACGTTGGTGCGGCCACGCTCGTCGACCGCGATGGCACCGCGGTCGGTCAGCTGCACACCGGTGGCGTCCAGGCCGTAGCCGTCCACCCGGGGCGCGAAACCGATGGCCTGCAACACCTTGTCCGCCTCGAGCACGGTGGAGTCGCCGCCGGCGGCGGGGGAGACGGTGACCTTGACCGGGCCGGAGCCGGTGTCCTCGATCTTCTCGACCTTGGTCGACAGCATGACCTTGACGCCGAGCTTCTTGTAGTGCCGCAGCAGTTCCTTGGACACGTCGGCGTCCTCGGTCGGCACCATCCGGTCGAGGAACTCCACGATCGTCACGTCGACGCCGTAATTGGACAGCACGTAGGCGAATTCGACGCCGATCGCACCGGAGCCGGCGATGATGATGGACTTCGGCAGATTGTCGGTGAGGATCTGCTCCTCATAGGTGACCACGCGCTCGGACAGCTCGGTGCCCGGGATCAACCGGGTGGTCGCGCCGGTGGCGATAATCACGTTGTCCGCGGTCGCCGTCTCGCTCTCTCCGGAGGTCAGCGCCACCTGGATGGTGTGCGCGTCGGTGAAGGTGCCCGTGCCCTCAAGTTCGGTGATGGAGTTCTTCTTCATCAGGTAATGCACGCCTTTGGCGCTGGCGTCGGCGACACCGCGGCTGCGCTTCCAGGCGGTGCCGAAGTCCATCGAGACCTCACCGGAGATGCCGAAGGTCTTGGCCTCCTTGGTCAGGATGTGCGCGATCTCCGCATTGCGCAGCAGCGCCTTGGACGGGATGCAGCCCACGTTGAGGCACACACCGCCCCAGTACTGCTTCTCGATGATGGCGGTCTTGAGGCCGAGCTGGCTCGCGCGAATCGCAGCGACATACCCACCGGGGCCTGCACCGAGGACGACGACGTCAAAGTGTTGTGCCACGCTTCGTAACGATAGCCCTACCGCAGCAGCTCCAGAGCAAGCGGTGCGTCCACGACGAGCCGGTTGACCTTGCGCCCCCGGATCGCGGCGCGCACCACCGGTGCCCGGGCGGGGCCAGCCACGAGGCCGATGACCGTCGGTATGGCGACCAGCTGCTCGTCGGACAGCGTGATGATCCGATCGGCCAGACCGCCGTCCACTGCGTTGCCGTCGACGTCGATGAAGACGCCGCTGATCTCACCGACGGCCCCGGCCTTGCGCATCGCGCCGCGTTCGGCCGGTGTCGCCAGGTCGAAGAGGGTGGACTCGCCGGCCGCCCACCCGCCGATGCCGACGACGGCGACGGTCACCTCGGGGATGTGCGAGGCGGCCTCGTGGACACCGGGCTGCCGCCGCAGCATCTCGGCGCTGGCCGGATCGGCGGCGACCAGGGGTGCATAGAAGTGGTGCGCGGCGCCGCCGCTGAGGTTGGCCGCGGACCGCACGAGGTCGACGGGTGAGTGCAGATCGGGGATGGCCAGGGCGCCGGACAACTGCACGATCGGCACCGCCGGCAGGCTGCGCAGCGCGCCGACCGTCGCGGCGACGCTGCGTGACCAGGGCAGGCCGAGCACGTCGTCCGCGGTCAGGATCCGGGTCAGCTCCGCCGCGGCGACGGTGCCGAGGTCGCGGCGCGTCTCGGCCTCGGACTGTCCGTCGTGACTGCGCACGACCAGCACGCCATCGATCGACAGCGACTGCGAAAGGCGTTGTGAGAGCGCGTAGTCGACACTCGGCTCACCCACGATCTCGATGCGTACGACGCCCTGGGCGCGCGCTGTCTCGAGCAATCTGGCGACCTTGAATCGGGACATGCCCAGTTCCTTGCCGATGTCGACCTTGGATTCGTCCTGCACATAGAAACGGCGTGCGACGGCGGCGAGCAGCTCGCGGTCGGTGGCGGAGCTGTCGGGTGGCTGGGCGGTCATCGTCCGGTCTTTCGCATCGGGTCCTGCCGAATCTCCCACGGGCGTGAGGTGTGTGTCACACTACTACTCATCTGCGCACTGACGCGCTCATTTGAGCAATCCAGGAGGACGCATGACTGCTCGCAGGAGACGGATCGCCGCGCTCGCGGCCGGGGCCGTGGCACTGACCACGGTGACCGGTTGTGGCGCGGCCGCCGGATGGGGCGGCGGGGGTGGTGGCGGCGGCAGCCGCACGATCAACGTGCTGATGGTCAACAACCCGCAGATGATCGATCTGCAGAAGCTGACCGACAAGTACTTCACCGCGAAGACCGGCATCAGGGTCAACTACACCGTGCTGCCGGAGGACGACCTGCGTGACAAGGCCAGCCAGGAGTTCTCCTCGCAGGCCGGTCAGTACGACGTGGCGACATTGTCCAACTTCGAGATCCCGATCTATGCCAAGAGCGGCTGGGTCGAGCCGATGAACGCCCATCTGGCCAAGGACCCCGGGTTCGACCAGCAGGACATCCTGCCGTCCATGCGAGCGGCCTTGAGCGTCGACGGGAAGGTGTACGGCGAGCCGTTCTACGGTGAGTCGTCGTTCCTGATGTACCGCAAGGACGTGCTGGCCGCCAAGGGCATCACGATGCCCGAGCACCCCACCTGGCAGCAGGTCGCCGCGATCGCCGCGAAGATCGACAACCCGAAGGGGATGCGCGGAATCTGTCTACGCGGGCAGCCCGGCTGGGGGCAGTTGTTCGCACCCCTGACGACCGTCGTGAACACCTTCGGCGGCACCTGGTTCACCAAGGACTGGCAGGCGAAGGTCGATGCACCTGCATTCACGAAGGCGACCAAGTTCTATGTCGACCTCGTCCGCACACACGGAGAGCCCGGTGCTGCCCAGGCCGGCTTCACCGAGTGCCTCAACGACCTGACCCAGGGTTCGGTCGCCATGTGGTACGACGCCACCTCGGCAGCCGGTTCGCTGGAGGCGAACGGCAGTCCGGTCAAGGGCAAGATCGGCTACGCGCCGGCGCCGGTCGTCAAGACCGAGAACTCCGGCTGGTTGTACTCCTGGGCCTGGTCGATCGAATCGTCCAGTGCCAAGAAGGACGCGGCCTGGAAGTTCATCTCGTGGGCCAGCGGCAAGGGATACGCGCAGGAGGCGGCGACCACCTTCGGCTGGTCCCAGGTGCCGTCCGGCTTCCGGTCCTCGCTGTACGCCAACCCCGAGTACCTCAAGGTCGCCAAGGCGTTCGCCACGCCGACGCTGAACGCCATCAAGTCGGCGGACCCGAACGACCCCGGCGTCCAGCCACGACCGGTGCCCGGCATCCAGTTCGTCGACATACCCGAGTTCACCAACCTGGGCACCGAGATCAGTCAGGACATCAGCTCGGCCATCGCCGGGAAGATGTCGGTCGAAAGTGCCCTCGCCAAGGGACAACAGCGGGCTGAGGACGTCGCGGCCGACTACCGCAGGAGGGCCGGCAAATGAGCAACGTCGCCGAACGCAGTGTGCCCGTCCCGACCCAGGGGCGCGCCAAGCAGCCGAGCAGTGCGCTGGCCAGGTCCGGCGCGTGGGCACGGCGCGCACCGTTGTTGCCCGCACTGGTCTTCATGATCATCGTGACGCAGATCCCGTTCGTGGCGACGCTGGTCATCTCGTTCATGCACTGGAACGCGTACTACCCCGATGATCGCGGCTTCGCCGGGGTCGACAACTTCAAGGCGGTGCTGACGGACGTCGACGCGCGTTCGGCCATCATCGCCACCGTCCTGCTCACGGTCGGCGTCGTGCTGATCAGCCTGGTCATCGGGCTCGCGGTCGCGCTGCTGCTGGACCGCAAGTTCCGGGGGCGCAGTATCGCCCGGACGCTGATGATCACGCCGTTCCTCATCGTCCCGGTCGCGGCAGCGCTGCTGTGGAAGCACGCGCTCTACAACGCGCAGTACGGGCTCTTCAACGGCGTGCTCAAGTGGATCCTCGGCGACAGCGCACCGCAGCCGGACTGGATCAGCAACCATCCGCTGATCGCGATCATCGTGTCATTGGTATGGCAGTGGACGCCGTTCATGATGCTGATCCTGTTGGCGGGACTGCAAAGCCGCCCGATGGACGTGGTCGAGGCGGCGAAGATCGACGGCGCCTCGGAGTGGCAGATCTTCACCAACATGACGTTGCCCCACCTGCGGCAGTACATCGAGCTGGCCGGCCTGCTCGGTGCGATCTACATCGTGCAGAACTTCGACGCGGTCTTCACCATCACCTCCGGTGGCCTGGGCACCGCCAACCTGCCTTACTACATCTACCAAACCTTCTATTCCGCACACGATTACGGCACCGCGTCGGCGGCCGGCGTGATCGTGGTGATCGGCTCCATCATCATCGCGACCTTCGCGCTGCGAACCGTGCTCAGCCTCTTCCGTGAGGAGACCCGATCATGACCACTGTCAAAACCGCTCCGGCCGGGCCGCAGTTGCGCGTCGCCGGCAGCAAGAAGCGCTCCGGGGTCCTGCTGACCGGCGCTGCCTGGATCATTTCGGTCCTGTTCGTGTTCCCCGTGGTCTGGATGATCTGGACGTCGTTCCACTCCGAGACCGACGCAGCGAGCAACCCGCCGAAAGTGTTGTCAGCTCTGAGTGTTCAGGGTTACAAGTCCTTCTTCGGCAGCAATCCGTGGCCGGCGATCCTCAATTCCCTGACCGCCAGTGTGATCAGCACCGTCCTGGTGCTGTGTCTTGCGCTGCCTGCGGCATACGCCCTGTCGATCCGGCCGGTGAAGCGCTGGAGCGATGTGCTGTTCTTCTTCCTGTCCACCAAGTTCATGCCGGTCGTCGCGGCGTTGCTGCCGGTCTATCTGTTTGCCGAGAAGGTGCACTTCCTGGACAACATCTGGCTGCTGATCATCCTCTACACCTCGATGAACCTGCCCATCGCGGTGTGGATGCTTCGATCCTTCCTCGCCGAGATCCCCGCCGAGATGCTCGAGGCGGCGCAGGTCGACGGTGCGGGGTTGATCCGGACGCTGCGTGAGATCATCGCGCCGGTCGTGATGCCGGGCATCGCGTCGGCGGCGTCGATCTGCTTCATCTTCAGCTGGAACGAGTTGCTCTTCGCTCGCGTGCTCACCGGCACCCGTGCGGAGACCGCACCGGTCTTTCTGACCGGTTTCGTGACCAGCCAGGGCTTGTTCCTCGCGCAGGTGTGTGCGGCGTCCTTCGTGGTGTCGCTGCCGGTGCTCGCCGCCGGGTTCGCCGCGCAGGACAAGCTGGTCCAGGGGCTGTCCATGGGCGCGGTACGGTGATCGGGATGGCAACGAAACTCTCTGCCGCAACTGTTGATTCGCTGGATCCGCGAGTGGTCGTGCCGTCATACGATCGCTCGAAGCTGTCCACGGGGATCGTGCATCTCGGCGTCGGTGGCTTCCACCGCGCGCACCAGGCGATGTATGTCGACGCGCTGCTCGCCGACGGTGAAGCGCAGGACTGGGCGTTCACCGGAGTCGGAGTGCTGCCGCGAGACGACCGCATCGTCGAGGTGCTGAACGCACAGGACGGCCTCTACACGTTGGTCGTCAAACATCCCGACGGGCACCTGGAACCCCGGGTGATCGGGTCGATCCAGCGGCTGCTGCATGCGCCGAGCGACCCGGAGGCGGTGCTGGAGGTGATGGGCGACCCGGCCACCCGGATCGTCTCTCTCACCATCACCGAGGGCAGCTATCTGGTCGATCAGGTGACCGGCGAGTTCGATCCGAAACACCCGTCGATCCAGCCGGACCTGGTGGAGAATGCCGTGCCCACCACGGCGTTCGGCTTCATCGTCGAAGCGTTGCGCCGTCGTCGGGCGGCCGGGACCGCTCCGTTCACCGTCATGACGTGCGACAACCTGCCCGGCAACGGTGATGTGGCGCGAGGGACGATCACGTCGTTCGCCCGGCTGAAGGATCCCGAGCTGGCTGACTGGATCGACGCCAGCGTCTCGTTCCCCAACTGCATGGTCGATCGCATCACGCCGGTCACGACCCCGGAGGACGTCCAGCGGCTGGCCGACGAATTCGGCATCGACGATGCCTGGCCGGTGGTGACCGAACCATTCACCCAATGGGTCCTGGAGGACGAGTTCCCCACCGGTCGGCCACCGTGGGAGGACGCCGGCGTCCAGGTCGTGCCCGATGTCATGCCCTACGAGCTGATGAAGCTGCGGTTGCTCAACGCCAGTCATCAGGCGCTGTGTTACCTGGGCTACTTGTCCGGCTACCGCTACGCGCACGAGGTCGCCCAGGACGAAGAGTTCGCCCGGTTCCTGCTGGGTTACATGAAACACGAGGGTGAGCCGACGCTGCCGGAAGTGCCGGGCGTGGACCTGACGGCATACGAGCACGAACTCGTGGCGCGCTTCGCCAACCCGGAGATCCGCGACACCCTCGCCCGGCTCTGCGCCGAGAGCAGCGACCGGATCCCGAAGTGGCTGGTGCCGGTGATCCGTGACGACCTCGCCGCCGGGCGACCGGTCGATCGTGCCGCGCTGGTGGTGGCGTCGTGGGCGCGGTATGCCGAGGGCGTCGACGAACACGGCGAGCCGATCGACATCGTCGACCACCGCAAGGAACAGGTGATGGCCGCGGCGGCCCGGCAGGGCGAGGACCGGCTCGCGTTCATCCGCGACCGCAGCCTCTTCGGCGATCTCGCACAGCAGGAGGCGTTCACGGCGCCCTACGTCGCGGCCCTGGAGTCGTTGCACGCCAACGGAGCCGCCGCCACGCTGCGGGAACTCATCGACCGCCTCGGCGACTGACCCACCACCCTCCCACCGAGCGGACACAAAACACACCGAGCGGACCCGGAAAACCGGCCGGTTCTTGGGGGTTTTGGTGTGCGCGGGGGGGGGGTGTTGGCGCTCGTTGCGCCGGTGGGCGACGGGTGCGGGGCGGCCCGGGGGGGCACC
>NZ_JBQCGS010000037.1:0-19308 GCF_051955415.1 Flexivirga sp. | reverse complement strand
CCCCCCCCCACGGCCCCCTTGTGGCTCGCCCCACCCACCGCTGGGGCCCCCCCCCCGTGTTTGCGCGTGGGGCGTCCCTCTGCTGTCGCGAGGAGTCGAGTCGAAGGACTACCCCGACTTGCGGCGGAACATCTGCTGGGTGGCGCTGGTCTCGGCGTCATGTGCGCCGTGCACTTTGCTGTGCGCCGACTTGTCGGAGACGTCGGTGCCGCCGTGTGCGTGTTTCTTGTCCAGCGCCTCGCGGAACTTCCGCTTCATCTCATCACTGGGTCCGTGCTTGTCGGTCATGGAAAGGGCCTCCTTGCACTTGGTGGTGCCCTCACTCTTGCAGGCGAGAGGTGTGGCCGCCACCACATATTCGCGCGGGTTTCGCGCTCTCGTCATACCGCTGCGGCGCCGCGCGGGGGCAGGTGCCAAGATGGCGCTGACACCTTCGCCAGGGTGTCAGCGACATTCATCGCGAGACGCAAGGGAGCGTTCCGAGTATGACGGCACCTGCCGACGACTTCGACCTGGTGATCCTCGGTGGGGGCAGCGGTGGTTACGCCTGCGCCTTCCGGGCGGCCGAGTTGGGCCTGCGCGTCGCGCTGGTCGAGAAGGACAAGGTCGGGGGCACCTGCCTGCACCGCGGCTGCATCCCGACCAAGGCGTTGCTGCACGCGGCCGAGGTCGCCGACAGCGCCCGTGACGGCGCGAAGTTCGGCGTCAGGACGACCTTCGAGTCGGTCGACATGAGCGGCGTCCACCGCTACAAGGACGGTGTCATCGGTCGGCTCTACAAGGGCCTGCAGGGGCTGGTGAAGTCGCACGACATCACGTTCGTCGAAGGCACCGGACGGCTCAGCTCACCGAGCACCGTCACGGTCGGCGACCGGGTGCTCACCGGCAAGAACATCGTGCTCGCCACCGGCTCCTACGCCAAGACGCTGCCCGGCGTCGAGATCGGCGGCAGGATCGTCACCAGCGACCAGGCACTCGGCCTCGAGGACGTCCCGTCGCGGGTCATCGTGCTCGGCGGGGGCGTCATCGGTGTCGAATTCGCCTCCGTCTTCTCGTCATTCGGCTCCGAAGTGACGATCGTCGAGGCACTCCCCCGGCTGGTCGCCGCCGAGGACGAAGCGATCTCCAAGCAACTGGAGCGCGCCTTCAAGAAGCGCAAGATCAAGGCCCTGACCGGTGCCAAGCTCACGTCGGCGACGCAGGAGGGTGACGAGGTCACCGTCACCCTGGAGTCCGGTGAGACGCTCACCGCCGACCTGCTGCTGGTCGCGGTCGGGCGCGGACCGGTCACCGACGACCTCGGATACGCCGAGGCCGGCGTCACCGTCGACCGCGGGTTCGTGATCACCGACGAGCGTTGCCGGACCGGCGTGCCCGGCGTGTATGCCGTCGGCGACATCGTGCCGGGCCTGCAGTTGGCGCACCGCGGCTTCGCGCAGGGCATCTTCGTGGCCGAGGACATCGCCGGCAAGAAACCTGCCCCGATCGAGGAGTCCGGCATACCGCGGGTCACCTACTGCGACCCGGAGATCGCCTCGGTCGGCCTGACCGAGGCGGCGGCGCGCGAGAAGCACGGCGACTCCACCACGACGTACGACTACAACCTCGGCGGCAACGGCAAGAGCCAGATCCTGCAGACGCAGGGTTTCGTGAAGGTCGTACGCGCCGGGGACACCGGCACGGTCGTCGGGGTGCACATGATCGGCGCCCGGATGGGCGAGCAGGTCGGCGAGGCCCAGCTCATCGTCGGCTGGGAAGCGCTCCCCGACGACGTCGCATCGATGATCCATGCCCACCCCACCCAGAACGAAGCACTCGGCGAGGCGCACCTGGCGCTGGCCGGGAAGCCTTTGCACGCACATGCGTGAGATAACCGAAGTTGATTCTGAACAAGCACAGGAGGCTTAGGATGCGTTGGCGTTGCAGGGAGCTTGCGACGCGCATCGCCAACGCAGAACAAGCCTCACTGCACATCTGCCCCAAGATCAAGGAGACTTGAGTTCATGTCTGAACGCGTGACAATGCCCGCACTCGGCGAGTCGGTGACAGAGGGCACCGTGACTCGATGGCTCAAGCAGGTCGGCGAGGAGGTCGCGGTCGACGAACCGCTGCTGGAGGTGTCCACCGACAAGGTCGACACCGAGATCCCCTCTCCCGTCGCCGGCACCTTGCAGGAGGTGCTCGTGGAGGAGGACGAGACCGTCCCGGTGGGAGCCGACCTGGCGGTCATCGGCGACGGTGCCGCTGCGCCGTCCGGTGACTCCGGTTCCGGCGATCAGGCCGCGCCCGCCGAGCAGCCCGAGCCGACAGCCGAGCCGAAGGCGGAGGCTGCGTCCGGGTCGGCGGACTCCTCGGAGTCCGCGCAGGCATCCGGGTCCGCAGCGGCGCCCGCGTCGTCCGGTGGCGACGTCAGCGGCGGCGAGAAGATCACCATGCCGGCGCTGGGTGAGTCGGTCACCGAGGGCACGATCACGCGCTGGCTGAAGGCCGAGGGCGACGACGTCGAGGTCGACGAGCCGCTGCTCGAGGTCTCCACGGACAAGGTCGACACCGAGGTGCCGTCCCCGGTCGCCGGCAAGCTGACCAAGATCCTGGTGCAGGAGGACGAGACCGTCCCGGTCGGGGCGGACCTGGCCGTCGTCGGCGGTGAAGTATCCGGTGGTGGGGCACCGGCCCCGCAGCAGGAGGCGCCCCAGGACGAGGCCTCCGAGCAGGAGGCGCCGAAGCAGGAGGCTCCCCAGGAAGAGGCACCCAAGCAGGAGGCACCCAAGCAGGAGGCACCGAAGCAGGAGGCGCCCAAGCCGCAGCAGTCGGCGCCGGCGGCACAGGCCGCGTCCACTGGTTCTGGCGACCGTGAACCGGCGTCATACGTCACGCCGCTGGTGCGCAAGCTGGCCGCCGAGCACGGCGTCGACCTGTCATCGGTCCAGGGCACCGGTGTCGGTGGCCGCATCCGCAAGCAGGACGTGCTCGAGGCGGCGAAGCCGGCCGAGCCGGAGCCCGCAGCCGCCCCGGCAGCGCCCGCCGCGCCGGCGGCGGCATCGCCTGCATCGGCCAAGCCCGCTGCGGTGCCGGAGGTTTCCGCCAAGCGCGGCACCACCGAGAAGATGACCCGGATGCGCAAGCTCATCGCCTCCCGCATGGTCGAGTCGTTGCAGGTGTCCGCCCAGCTGACCACGGTGGTCGAGGTCGACGTCACCAAGGTCGCTCGGCTGCGTGCACGCAGCAAGGCGGCGTTCGAGCAGCGCGAGGGCGTCAAGCTCAGCTTCATGCCGTTCTTCGCGCTGGCCGCGGTCGAGGCGCTCAAGGCCTACCCGCAGGTCAATGCCAGTGTCGAGGGCGACTCGATCGTCTACCACCCGCAGGAGAACCTCGGCATTGCCGTGGACACCGAGCGCGGCCTGATGGTGCCGGTCATCCGGGATGCCGGTGACCTCAACATCGCCGGGCTGTCCCGCAAAATCGCCGACCTGGCCGAGCGGACCCGTCTGGGCAAGGTCACCCCGGACGAGTTGGGCGGCGGCACGTTCACGCTGACCAACACCGGCAGCCGTGGTGCGCTCTTCGACACGCCGATCATCAACCAGCCGCAGGTCGGCATCCTGGGCACCGGCACGGTCGTCAAGCGGCCCGTCGTCGTGACCGATGCTGACGGTGGCGAGACGATCGCGATCCGGTCGATGGTCTACCTGGCGCTGTCCTACGACCACCGCATCGTCGACGGCGCCGACGCCGCCCGCTTCCTGGTGGCGATGAAGGAACGCCTCGAGGAAGGCGCTTTCGAGGTCTGACGCAGCATCTGTACTTTCGGCTATGCCCAGCGCGCGCCATACCGCGCGCTGGGCATAGCCGAAGGCGGGATTGGAGGCAACCGTGCGTATCGCCATCACCGGCTCGTCCGGGCTGATCGGCACGGCACTGTCCCGCGCGCTCACCGCGCGGGGTGACGACGTCGTCCAGCTGGTGCGACGGCCGGCACGGGGTCCGCACGAAGTGCAGTGGGACCCGGCTGCCGGACGGCTCGATCCTGCGGCGTTGGATGGTGTGTCGGCGGTCGTCAATCTCGCCGGTGCGGGCATCGGCGACAAGCGGTGGACGGCGGCATACAAGCAGACGCTGCGCGCTTCCCGACTGGACTCCACGGGCACCCTGGTCGACGCGCTGACCAGGCTCGACGATCCGGTGCGGCTGGTCAACGGCTCGGCGATGGGCTTCTACGGCGACCGGGGCGACGAGACCGTGGACGAGGACTCCGCACCCGGGGCCGGGTTCCTCGCCGACCTGGTGGTCGCGTGGGAGTCGGCGACGGCGCCGGCCGCGGCGGCCGGGATCCCGGTGGCGTTCGCCCGCACCGGTCTGGTGCTTGCACCGAGCGGGGGTCTGATGGGGCGGGTGCTGCCGCTGGCCAGACTGGGCCTGGCCGGCCCGCTCGGCAACGGGCGCCAGTGGTGGTCGTGGATTTCACTCACCGACGAAGTGCGCGCGCTGGTGCACCTGATCGACCATCCCGAGATCGTGGGTCCGGTCAACCTCAGCGTGCCGGTGGCCGACGCGGTGCGACAACGGGATGCGATGCGAGCGCTCGGTCGGCAGTTGCACCGGCCGGCCGTGCTCCCCGCGCCGTCCCTCGCCCTGCAGGTCGTGCTCGGGGAGTTCGCCGGCGACGTCCTCGCCAGCACGCGTATGGCGCCGAAGGTGCTGCAGCACAGCGGGTTCGAGTGGACCCACAGCACCATCGACGCGGCCATGCGGTATGCCGCCGGCCACGCCTGACCAGATCGCGCTCAGCCGAGCGACGCAGCCACCGCACGCAATCGGTCGTGCACCCCGGCGTACGCGGTGAAACCGGGTAGGTGCGCCTTGGCGACCTTGCCGACCACCGTGTAGTTGTCGTCGCAGACGTTGGCCACCGGGGTGAGCGCCGTCTGCGAGACGAGCTGGTAGGCGTCCATCGCCGACAGGCCGAGCTCACCGCCGATCCAGTGCACCAGGTCGGCGTGGCTGATGCGGAACGCGTCCTCCAGCGGTCGCGTCGACCCGGTCGACATGATGTGCGCGTCGTCCTCCAGCCGCGGCCACGGCGTGGCGACGCCCTTGATCAGCTCGACCACGAACGTGGTGTCCATCGCGGTCTCGACGGCGACACCGCACGTCTCGCCCTCGCCCTGTCGCGCGTGGCCGTCGCCGAGACTCAGCAACGCACCGGGGACGTTGACACCGAGGTAACACGTGGTGCCGCCACGCATCTCGGGGGTGTCCATGTTGCCTCCCCAGGAGCCGGGAGTCAGCGCCGAGCGGACTTCACCCAACGGCGGCGCCACGCCGACCGTGCCGTGCATCGGCTCCATCGGCAGGTCGATCGTCAGGTCGGAGTCCAGTGCCCGGTAGCGCACCAACCCGGCGGACACATCCAGGTCGTAGATCCAGGTGCGTTCGGGCAACGGCTCGTGCAGCATCGCGGTGAACGGTGTCGCGGTCAGCGCCCCGAAGAGCGGGATCGTGGTGGACACACCCCAGTCCACGCTCGGGGTGATCGAGCAGAAGTGCACCGCGATCGTGTCGCCCGGTTCGGCGCCCTCGATGTGGAAGGGCCCGGTCTGCGGGTTGATGAACCGGGTGTCCATGACCTGCGACGCCATGTCGTCGACGCTGCGTACACGGCCGCCGTAGCAGTCCGCGGTCCACGTCGACACCACCGTGCCCGGCCGGATCGTCCGCACCGCCTCGGCACCGCCGAAGGTGTAGACCAGTCCCTCCGGGTCGGCGTCCTTGTCGACCTCGTGGCGGACGATCTCCATGTGTGCCTCCCAGCATCCCGCGGCGGTATGACCGTCTGCGCCGACGGTCGTCCCCGACTGTATGCCGCCACGTCGGGCGTCACGCCGGCTGTGCCCAATCCACCACCCGCCATCCGGATTCGGTCCACCGGATCGACAGGTCGGTGCGTTGGCCGGTGGCGGCACGCACGCTGCGGCGGTGCCCCGCCACCACCACGTGGTAGGCGGATCGGTCGATGCGGGCGACCACGTGCACGACATCGCCGGTGGCCTGCCGGACCGTCGCCGACCGGACGGTGAACGTCAGCCCGTCGTAGCGCACCCGCCGGGTGGCTGCCGCCCGCAGGTCGGCGCTGTCGCGCCGGTATGCCGGTGAGCCCACCACCTCGGCGCTCCGCAGACTGCCCTGGTCGCCGCGAGCCCACGCCGTCGCGCGCGCCGTGGCAAGGCGCTGCACGATGACCATCGTGTGCGCTTCCAGCGCCTGCGCGGAACCGGCTGCGAGCCCGCCGGCAGCGGTGGTGCGCGCCGTGGACGCACGGACGCGAGGTCTGGTCGCGGAGGCGCGCGCCTCACGCGAGGCCGTGCCGGCCTGAGCGGTCGGCCCGGCCAGGGGCGTCGTCGACGCGGACCGCGCCGGCCCGTCGGATCCGCCGCCCAGGCCGGTCACTCCGAGCGCCAACCCGGCGCCCAGCACGGCCGCGCCCGCCAGCAGCCACCGGGCCCGCGGCGAGAGACGCCGACCGACCCGCACGGGCTCGGCCGGCGCCGCCTGCCGGTCGGCAGCAGCCTGCGCGCGGATACGCCGGGTGAGCGCGTCGCCCTCGTTGCCCTCGTTGCCCGGTGCCGCCGCGGCGGCCGCCGTCCGGCGGGCCGGTGAACCCTGCACCGGCGCGGGCTCGGGCGTCGCGCACTGCCACAGCCTGATCGCGAACTCCCCCGGCAACGGGCGTGCCGAATCGGTGTGCGCCAGAGCGGAATCCACCAAATCGCGCAGTTCATCGGAGATCTCCGGCGCGAGGTCGGCCAGCTGCGGCCGCAGCGCAGCAGGCTCCGGCGCGGCCCCGGTGAGCGCCCGCCAAGCGATCGCACCGAGGGAGTAGACATCCGACGCCGGGACGGGCCTGGCGCCGGCCAGCACCTCGGGAGCGGCCCACGCCTCGGTCGCCCACACCTCCTCCCCCGCGTGCCCGGCCAGGCGGGACATGCCCAGATCCGCGATCAGCGGCTTGCCGTCCGAGGTCAGCAGGATGTTGCCCGGACTGAGGTCTCCGTGGATCAGCCCGAGGCCGTGCAGATCGTGCAGCGCCCGAGCCACCGGGCACAACACCGTCACCAGCTCCCCCGGTGTCAGCACGTCGCGCCGGCTGACGGTGTCCGCCAGCGACCCTCCCTCGGCCAGCTGCATGACCATCGCGGTGCCCGCCGGGTCGGTGGACCGGTCGGCCACCACGTCCTGCACCCGCACGACGTGGTCGTGCCGCACCGACTCCAGCACCGAGAGTTCGTAGTCGAGCTGATCGGGCGGGGCATCGAGAATCTTGGCAGCGAAACGCACTCCATCAGGGCCGCGGACGGCCCAGACCGCACCGGTCGCGCCCGTGCCGAGCAGGTCGAGCACGTCGTAGCCCGGCAGGTCCGGCGGCCGGGGCGAGTCGTCGGAGGCTGTGATGTCCACGCCCGCCACGGTGGCACGACCGACGGTCGCCGCGCAGAAGTTGTCCACAGGCCTGCGCAGTGCGCGAGGCCCGGTCATTTGCGACGATGCCGGCATGACTCCGCTGCCGGCCGGCGTGCTCCGCGACCACCACCCGCTCGACGCAGCGTGGGAGTGCGTCACCCGGACCGGGTCGCGTCGTACCACCTTGCAGGTCCGCACGATCGACGCGGCGACGTTCGCGCTGCGCCAGTCGTCGCGGGTCAACCCGGAGGCACCGATCGGCTATCTGGTCTGCGGCACGGCGCGGGCACTGTTGCTGGACACCGGTGCCGTGCCGGGTGCCGACAGGTGCCCGCTGCGCGCCACCGTCGATGCGCTGCTCGAGCAGTGGGCCGGCGAAAAGCACCTGCCGAACCCGTCGCTGGTGGTGGCGCACACCCACGGCCACTACGACCACGTCAAGGGTGACGTGCAATTCCTCGACCGGCCGGACACCGTGGTCGTCGACACGGACGCAGCGGCAGTGCACCGATTCTTCGGGCTCAGCGAAAATCCAGCCAGCACAACGCCTTTCGACCTTGGCGACCGAACCCTTCTGGTGGCCGCGACCCCTGGACACGACGCACGCTCGATCACCACGATCGATCCAACTGCCGGGTTGATGTTCGCCGGTGACACCGCCTACCCCGGTCGTCTCTACCTCGACGACCTACCGGCGGCGAAGGCGTCGCTGACGGCGATGGTCGACCTGGCCGAGGCGCACGGCATACACACTGTCCTGGGCGCGCACGTGGAGAACGACGGCCGCGGTGGCGACCACCCGGTGCTCACGCGCTTCCACGACCACGAGGCGCCGTTCGCACTCACCGTCGACCAGTTGCGCGCACTGCGCGACCACGTCCTGAGCGTCTCCGGCGACGGGGTGTTCCCCGGCGACCCGATGACGTTGTATGTCGGCAAGGCCCACCGGGCGATGCTCATGCTGCTCGCCCGGGGTGTCGCGCGCAGGCTCGTCGGACGCGGCTGACCGCTACACGTCCTCGACGTTGAGCGTGACCGACTGGCCCTGGTACGCCTTGCGGTGATGCAGCGCCGCGAGCCGGGCGTAGACCCGGTGCTTGGGGTTGCGCTCGCCGGCATACTGCAACGGGTCGGCGACCCGGCCGGCTGCGGCGATCCGGCGCACCCGCTGGGCGGCGGCGCCACCCAGCGTCTGCTCGACGAACTTCACCGGCAGCGTGGTGTAGAGCAGTTCACCCTCGAGTTCCGGTGCGGATACGGGCTTTTCGTCGATCAGATCGGCCACGAGTTGCTCGGCGACGTTGGCTCCCGACGCGGTCGCGTAGTAACAGTTGCGGCCGTAACGGGGATTGATCTCGAAGAAGACGACCCTGCCGTCGCGCGGGTCGCGGATCGCGTCCAGATTGGCGAAGCCGTGGTAGTCGGCCTCGTCCAGGATCTTCGTGCCGAGTTCGATCGCGTCGCCCACCGGCGCGACGATCTGCACGTCCGGGATGCCCAGGTATGCCGGCCTCGGGTCCTGCATCAGCACCTCGGACGCTCGCGCCAGCGTGATCCGGCCGTCGCGCGCGCGATAGAGCGTCACCGACAGCAGGTCGGTGCCCGGGATGAACTCCTGGGCGAGCAGCCTGCCGTCATACCCGGCGGCGTGCAGTTGATCGAGCAGTTCGTCCAGCTGCCGCTGGTCGGCCACCTGGTAGAGCTTCTTCTTGCCCGGCATCCGCAACGCGGCGAAGTGTCCGGAGTCGGCGGGCTTGACGATGAGCGGCCACGGCAGGTCGACGTCCGTGGCGGCCGGGCGGCCGTCGGCGAAGTCCAGCACCACCGTGCGCGGGGTCGGCACGCCCGCGGCGGCGCACAATTCATGGAAGTCGTTCTTGTCCGAGACCCGCCGCAACATCTCCGGGGACTCGTGCGGCACCACGACGTTCTTGCCCAGCGTGGTGCGCTTGGCGGACAGCGCCTGCACCATGCCGTCGTGGTTGGTCAGCGGAATGACTGTCAGCTCAGGGTTCTCGGCCGCCAGCTTGCGGATCTCCCGCAACAGCAGGTCGTAGTCGTGCACGCCCTCGACGCCCACTTCGCGGATGTCGTGGATGATCGAGGAGTCCGCGATGGCGCCGGTCGTGAACGGCACGACGGCGACGCTGGTCAGGCCGTAACGCTCGTGGAACGCGCGGGCCAGGGCATAACCGGACAGGGTGAAGTCCAGGATCACCGGCAGCACCTTCGGCGCCGCGCTGGGCGGTTGCACGACGTGGGTCACGGCTCCGGCGAGTCTGCCCGCAGCGGTGTCGGCCAGCTCGACCGCGTCCGACTTCGAGCGCGGCAGTCCCCCGACGATCGCGCGCGCGATCTGCTTGGCGCGACCGACACTCGCGATCGCCTTGCGCTGCGCGTGATAGGCACGCAACACGTTCGGGCGCAGCACGACGTCCCAGGGCCCAGGCGCGTCGATCATGCCCTTCTTGGCGAACGCGAGCTTGAACTCGTTGAGTGTGTCCAGGTAGGGCGAGCGGTCCGACCCGCAGCCGAGGAAGTCGAACCAGGTCGCGCCCTCGGCCTTCGTGGCGCGCATCGTGCCCCAGGCCATCAGGTATGCCGCCAGCAGCTTGCGTGCCTCGGCCGACGAGGCAGCGAAGTAGTAGTCGACCTCGCCGTCATACACCGTGACAAGTGCCCAGGAGACGACCGTGCCGCGATGCCGCACCGTGTAGAGGCGACAGATCTGCGGGCCGAGCTGCCGCAGCATCTCGTAATAGAACGCCGGCGGGCGCAGCACGAAATCGCCACGGCGACCGGTCTCCTCGAAGATCGGGTAGATGACGTCGGCGAACTCCTGCTTACTGATGTCGGTGTCGTCGGTGAAGACGAGGTCCTCGTTCTTCAGCGCCTTGCGGATGTTGCGCCGCCCGCTCTGCGACATCTCCGACAGCAGCTGGTCCTCGTCCTTGGTGAGGTCGAGCACGATCGTGCGGTCGTAGAAGATCGCGATCAGCGGGTCAACGAGGTCCTCACCCGGGTGCACAGTGTGCAACCGGAGCACGGCGGCGTTCGGCCGCTCGCCGCGAATGTATGACGTCAGGGTGTCCCGCAGGGCGCGCTCCCGTTGCGGGGTGCGCTCGTCGTCCAGCCAGATCGGGCCGTGCTTGGCCCACAGCTGCTCCAGGAAGCGGCCCGCGAACGAGGTCAGGCTCAACGCCGCCATCGGGGTGCCGTCGTCCTCCACCACCAGATAACGCCAGTGCTCGCGACCGGGCAGCACGGAGTCGTACTGAGCCCATTCGGGCGACTGCTCGACCGGGACGGTCCGACCTGCGCGGTGGACGGTGTCGAGGAACTCGGAAGCGGTGCAGGCACGGACGGACAGGGTCACAAATCTGGCTTTCGTGGGGTACTTTCGGGCGGTCCACAGCATACGGGGCGGGCGTTGCGTGGCCCGTGCGGCGCGTCGCTAGCGAACGGAGCATTCCCTTGGCGGTCCAGTCAGTCGTGGTCATCGGTGGCGGCGTCGTCGGGGCGTCCGCCGCCTACGCGCTCGCCCGGGCCGGCACCGACGTCACTCTCGTCGATGCCGAGTACGACGGAAAGGCCACCTCGGCCGGTGCCGGCATCATCTGCCCGTGGACCTCCCATCCTGGCGACTTGGACTGGTTCCGGATCGCCGCGGTCGGTGCCGAGCATTACGCGCAGCTGCGGGAGCAGCTGGCCGAGGACGGCGAAGCCGACTTCGGCTACCGGCAGGTCGGTGCGCTGCAGCTGACGACCGACGATGAGCTCGATGCGGCGTTCGCGACGGTCCAGCAACGCACCGCCGGTCCGACGATCGCCGGAACGCCCGAGGTGCTCACCGGCTCCGCCGCCCGGGCACTGCACCCGCTACTGCAGCACGACGGACCGGTGATCCTGGTGCCGGGCGCGGCCCGGCTCGACGGCCGGCGACTGCGAGCCGCGCTCTGGGCGGCCGCGCGCAAACGCGGGGCGAAGATCGTGACCGGGCAGGCCCGGATCCTGGCGAGCGACACCGCCGACGGCGTCGAGGTGGACGGCACGGCGCTCACCGCCGATGCCGTCATCGAGGCCTCGGGGGTGTGGGCTCCGCAACTGCTGGAACCGCTGGGCCTGCGGACCCCGGTGACGGCGGTCCGCGGTCAGATCGTGCACCTGCAACTGCCGGGCGCCGCCACCGGCGACTGGCCCATGCTGCTGCCGCGGTCGGTCCACTACCTGCTCAGCTTCGCCGACCGCATCGTCGTCGGCGCCACTCGCGAGACCGGCACCGGTCTGGACCCCCGCCTGACCGCCGGCGGGTTGCACGAGGTGCTCACCGAGGCGCTGAAGGTGGCACCCGGTCTGGCGGACGCCGGCTATCTCGAGGCCCGCGTCGGGTTCCGCCCGGTCAGCCCGGACGACAAGCCGCTGCTCGGCGCCGTGCCCCAGCTACCGGGCCTGATCATCGCCAACGGCCTCGGCGCCAACGGCCTCACGATGGGGCCGTATGTCGGCCACCTCGCCGCGGGACTCGCGCTCGCCGAAGGCCGCGAACCGGGGATCGACCTGACGCCATACGACCCGTTCCGTTGAGCGCCGCTGGTCGAGTAGGACGAGCCCCTGAGCGAGTCCGTATCGAGACCCGGCGCCCTATCCCAGGATCTCGGGCAGGCGCTTCTCCACGAACGGAAGCACCTCGGCGACGCTCACGTCGCGACCGAGCTCCTCGCTGAGCGAGGTGACGCCGGCGTCCGGAATGCCGCACGGCACAATGACATTGGCCCAGGACAGGTCGCAGTCGCAGTTGAGCGCGAAGCCGTGCATGGTCACGTCCCGGCTGACCCGGATGCCGATCTGGCCGAGCTTGCGCTCGGGCTTGCCCCCGGAGGCCGGCAGCCAGACGCCGCTGCGTCCCTCGACGCGGCCGGTCTCCAGGCCGAGGTCGCCGCAGGTGTCGATCATCAGCTGCTCGAGGCGGCGGACGTGCCCGACGACGTCGACCGGGTCCGGCAGCCGCACGATCGGGTAGCCGGTCAGCTGACCGGGGCCGTGCCAGGTGATCTTCCCGCCGCGGTCGACGTCGATCACCGGAGTGCCGTCGAACGGCCGCTCGTGCGGCTCGGTGCGCTTGCCGGCGGTGTAGACGCGCTCGTGCTCCAACAGCAGCGTCGTGTCTTCCTGCTCGCCGCTGACGACGCGCGAGTGCACCTCGCGCTGCAGGTCCCAGGCGGCCCGGTAGTCGACGAAGTCCGGGTCGAACCCGACGTGTTCGATGCGCATGGCGGCAACGCTACGCCGGTCGCGGCGGCCCGGACCCGCCGCAGGGGTTACCCCGGGGTAGCCCGGCGCTGCCCTATGGTGGGTGCGGGCGATGGATCCCGCCCGGGCTGCTTCCTCCGTGTGCCGCGGGCAGCACACCCGAACCGCGACACCCGCTGATGGTTCCTACCACGTCGACACCGACGGGTAGGTCGCGCTGCCCGCCGCACCACCAGGAGGGCACGATGAGCGCCGCGCCGCCTCCCCAGCCGAGCCCCGATCGGCTGGTCGATTTCCACGCGCACCCGATCGTCGTGGGCGTCATACCGGGGCAGCCACCGCTGGTGGCCCTCACCGCCGCCACCATGGCGCGCGCCGTCGGTGCACCGGCCGTGCACTTCGGGTATGCCGACCGGTCGCGGTATGTCGTGCAGGAGCACCCTGACGGCAGTGTGCGGCACGCGCCGATCGACCCGGACGACGCCGACGAGCAATGGCGGGTGACGGCGGACACGCTCACCGAGCAGGTGCGCGGCGTCCTCGGCGACACCGTGCCGTGGAGTTTCCACTATCTCGCCGGCCGACCCGACCGGGCGCTGACCCACCTCGCGCGCGCCGTCGACGCCGCCTGCTTCGTCGTCGGCACCCGGGTCGGCAAGCACCCGATGCGGGAGTTCCTCGGCGAGTCGGTGTCCGTGCGGCTCGCCCACCACCAGCACCGGCCGGTCATCGTGGTGCCGCTGCAGATCGTCGACTGGTCGGACGGTATGCCGTGGCACTGACGCCGATCCGTCGGCGCGGTGCCGCCGTTCACGCGCACCGTGACGTCCGGCTGCTCGCAGTCGTCTTCGCCGGCGGTGCGTGCGGGACCACCATCCGTTCGCTGCTGGAGGACGCGTTCGCCCGGCCGACGCCGTCCTGGCCGTGGACGACGTTCGGCATCAACGTGATCGGTGCCTTCGTCCTGGGCCTGTTGCTCGAGGCACTGGTGCGCAGCGGCGCGGACACCGGCCGGCGCAGGTTGGTGCGGCTGGGGATGGGGACCGGCGTGCTGGGCGGCTTCACGACCTACAGCACGTTCATGGTCGAGACCACGAAACTCCCCTGGCCTCAGGCGGTTTCGTACGTCGCGGGCTCCGTCGTGCTCGGTGCCGTGGCCGCCTGGGCGGGCATTCGTTGCGCCACGGCCGCCATACGAGGTGCGGCGCGCGTATGACGACGCTGCTGATCGCGCTGTGTGGCGGCGCGGGTGCGACCGCGCGGTTCGTGCTGGATGCCGAGGTGCGCCGACGGTTCCGCGGCGGCTTCCCCGTCGGCACGTTCCTCATCAATGTGCTCGGGTCGTTCCTGCTCGGTGTCCTCACCGGCGCACTGACGCATCACGCGGGCTGGCTGTCGCCGACTGCGAAGGCGGCGCTCGGCACCGGCTTCTGCGGTGGCTTCACGACCTTCAGCACGGCCGCCGTCGAGACCGCGCGGCTCTGGGCGACCACAGGCCGGGCCGAGGGCGTC
Source organism: Flexivirga sp. (assembly GCF_051955415.1). Lineage (NCBI taxonomy): Bacteria > Bacillati > Actinomycetota > Actinomycetes > Micrococcales > Dermacoccaceae > Flexivirga > Flexivirga sp. Next base: position 5,088 of record NZ_JBQCGS010000037.1, on the reverse strand, counting down.
CGGTATGCCGTCGCCACGGCAGCCGTCTCCCTGCTCGCGGCCTTCCTCGGCCTGGCCCTCGGCGCCGGCCTCTCCTGACCGAGAGGAGCACCGAACGACCGAGAGGAGTACGAAATCGGTCCGATTCCGTACCTCTCGGGACAGGGGTGCTCCTCTCGGTCAGCGAGGAGTCTGCTCTCAGCTCTCGATGTTCGCCATCACGTGCTTCACCCGCGTGTAGTCCTCGAAGCCGTAGAGCGACAGGTCCTTGCCGTAGCCGCTGTGCTTGAACCCGCCGTGCGGCATCTCGGCGACCAGCGGAATGTGCGTGTTGATCCACACACAGCCGAAGTCGAGCGCCTTGGAGACGCGCATCGCGCGGCCGAAGTCCTTCGTCCAGACCGAGGACGCCAAACCGTAGGGCACGTCGTTGGCCCACGCGATCGCGGCCTGCTCGTCGGTGAACCGCTGCACAGTGATCACCGGACCGAAGATCTCCTGCTGGATCGCCTCGTCGGTCTGCTGCAGGCCGGACACCACCGTCGGCTCGATGAAGAAGCCGTCACCCAGGCCGCCGGCCCGGTGACCACCGGCAGCGATGGTGGCGTTGTCGGGCAGTCGGTCCAGGAAGCCCGTCACGTGTTTCAGCTGGTTGGCATTGTTGACCGGCCCGAGCAGCGCGTCCTCGCTGTCCGGCATGCCGAGCTTGGCGTCGTTCTTGGCGAATTCGGCCAGCGCCGCAACGAAGTCGTCGTGGATGCCGGGCGCCGCCAGCACCCGCGTCGCCGCTGTGCAGTCCTGGCCGGCATTGAAGTAGCCCGCGGTGCCGATCCCCTCGATGGCGGCCTCGATGTCCGCGTCGTCGAAGACGATGACCGGCGCCTTGCCACCCAGCTCCAGGTGCACCCGCTTGAGGTCCTTGGCCGCCGAGTCGGCGACCTGCATGCCGGCGCGCACGGAGCCGGTGATCGCCACCAGTTGCGGGGTCGGGTGCTCCACGAGCATCCGGCCGGTCTCCCGGTCACCGGTGAGCACGTTGAGCGTGCCGGCCGGCAGGAACTCCGCGGCCAGCTCGGCCAGCAACAGCGTCGTCTCCGGTGTGGTGTCACTCGGCTTGAGCACCACCGCGTTGCCCGCGGCCAACGCCGGAGCGATCTTCCACATCGCCATCATCATCGGGTAGTTCCACGGCGTCACCTGGCCGACGACACCGATCGGCTCACGCCGGATGAACGAGGTGTGCCCGGCCATGTATTCGCCCGCGGCCTTGCCCTCGAGCATGCGTGCCGCGCCGGCGAAGAAGCGCAGCTGGTCGACCATCACCGGCACCTCCTCGGACGCCGTCAACGCGTAGGGCTTGCCGGTGTTCTCGGCCTCGAGCTTGATGAAGTCGTCGGCGCGCGCCTCGATCGCGTCGGCGAACTTCAGCAGCGCATGCTGCCGCTCGCCGGGGACCGTCTGACCCCACTCGCCGAACGCCTTCGACGCCGCACGGTATGCCGCGTCGACGTCCGCCTGGGTCGAAACGGGCGCCTTGGCAACGACTTTCGCCGTCGAGGGGTCAACGATGTCGATCGTCTCGTCAGTCTCGGCAGCGACATACTCGCCGCCAATGAAGTTGCGCAGCTCGCGCGGGCTGTCGGTCATTCAGACACTCCTTTGTGGGTGGTTTGTCAGCACTCGATCACATTCACGGCCAGGCCGCCACGAGCGGTCTCCTTGTACTTGACCGACATGTCGCGGCCGGTGTCGCGCATGGTCTTGATCGCCTTGTCCAGGCTCACGGTGTGCACTCCCGTGCCGTTGACGGCCAGCCGTGCGGCGTTGATCGCCTTGACGCTGGCGATGGCGTTGCGTTCGATGCACGGGATCTGCACCAGGCCGCCGACCGGGTCACAGGTCAGGCCGAGGTTGTGCTCGATCCCGATCTCGGCGGCGTTCTCCACCCGCGACGGCGTACCGCCCATGACCTCGGCGAGACCGCCCGCAGCCATCGCACACGCCGAGCCGACCTCACCCTGACAGCCGACCTCGGCGCCGGAGATCGAGGCGTTCTCCTTGAACAGGATCCCGATCGCCGCCGCCGCCAACAGGAATCGCACGACACCGTCGTCGTCGGCATCCGGCACGAAGTTGACGTAGTAGTGCAGTACGGCGGGGATGATGCCCGCGGCCCCGTTGGTCGGCGCGGTGACGATCCGGCCGCCGGCGGCGTTCTCCTCGTTGACCGCCAGGGCGTAGAGGTTGACCCAGTCCATGACGCGCAGCGGGTCCTCGCGCAGCGCGCCCTTGGTCAGCTCCCGGTGCAGCTCGGGCGCGCGGCGTGGCACCCGCAGCCCGCCGGGCAGGATGCCGTCGTGGCTGATGCCGGCCTGCACGCACTCGCGCATGACCGACCACAGGTGCAGCATCCCGGCGCGGACCTCGTCGGCGGTGCGCCAGGACAGCTCGTTGCGCATCATCACCTCGGAGATGGAGCAGCCCTCGCGCTCGCACACCGCCAGCAGCTCGGCGCCGGTGGAGAAGGGCAGCTCGACGCGGGTGTCGTCCAGCACCACCCGGTCGGCGCCGGTGGCGGCCTCGTCGACGACGAAGCCGCCGCCGACCGAGTAGTAGACGTGTGAGGCGACGACCTCCCCCTGTGCGTCATACGCCTCGAACTGCATGCCGTTGGGGTGCGCGGGCAGCGACGTGCGCCGGTGCATGACCAGGTCCGTGTCCGGGTTCCAGTCGATCGGGTGGCTGCCGCGCAGCCGGAGCGTATGGCGAGCGCGGGCGTCGGCGATCCGCGCCTCCGTGGTGTCGGTGTCGACGGTCTCCGGGTCCTCGCCCTCCAGGCCCAGCACGACCGCCTTGTCGGACCCGTGACCGTGGCCGGTCGCGCCCAGCGAACCGAACAGTTGCGACTGCACCCGGACGACGTCCTGCAGCCGCCCGTCCGCCGCCAGTCCGTCGACGAAGGTCTTCGCGGCGCGCATCGGACCGACCGTGTGGGAGGACGACGGACCGATGCCGACGGAATACAGGTCGAATGCACTGAGCGCCATGGGTAAAGCATAGCCACATCGGCCCACGCGCGACGGATTTCGAACGACATTGCTTGATCGACCACGAAACTCGTGGCATTATGGCGGCATGACCGAGACGAACCGCAGTGTGGCGCGGCCCACACTCGATGACGTCTCCAAGGCGATCATCGCGCGACTGCAGACCGACGGTCGAGTGGCCTACTCGGCGATCGCCCGCGAGATCGGGCTGTCCGAGGCAGCCGTCCGGCAGCGGGTCCAGCGACTCCTGGACTCCGATGTGCTGCAGATCGTCGCCGTGACCGATCCGGCCCAGGTCGGGTTCGACCGCCAGGCGATGATCGGCGTCACGGTCAAGGGTGACCTGCACCCGGTGCAGGATGCGTTGAGCAAGCTGCCCGAGGTCGCCTACGTCGTGCTGACCGCCGGTCGTTTCGACCTGCTCGTCGAGGTGGTCTGCATCGACGACGAACACCTGCTGGACCTGCTCACCGCCCAGATCCGCACCATCGACGGTGTCACCGAGACCGAGACCTTCGTCTATCTGAAACTCGCCAAACAACGCTACGACTGGGGAACGAGATGACAACCACTCCCGCACCAACTCCCACCACGCAGGTCGACGAAGACGTCACACCGGCGGGTACGCCGCGCGCCGAGGCCGCACGTGACCACCTGTGGGGCCACTTCACCCGGCAGTCGGTCTACGAGCCCAAGGACCAGGGCGGAGCCGGTGGCGCCATACCGACGATCGTCAAGGGCGACGGCGCCTACATCTGGGACGACCACGGCCGCAAGTACCTCGACGGTCTGTCCGGGTTGTTCACCGTGCAGGTGGGCCACGGCCGCACCGAGCTGGCCGAGGCCGCTGCCGCACAGGCCAAGGAGCTCGCGTTCTTCCCGATCTGGTCCTACGCGCACAAGCCGGCGATCGACCTGGCCGAGCGCCTGGCGTCATACGCGCCCGGCAACCTCAACCGGGTCTTCTTCACCACCGGCGGCGGTGAGGCCGTGGAGTCCGCGTGGAAGCTGGCCAAGCAGTACTTCAAGCTGACCGGCAAGCCCGGCAAGCACAAGGTGATCAGCCGCGCCGTCGCCTACCACGGCACGCCACAGGGCGCGCTGTCGATCACCGGGCTGCCGCCGCTGAAGGAGATGTTCGAGCCACTGGTGCCGGGCGCGTTCAAGGTGCCCAACACCAACATCTACCGCGCCCAGCCGGAGTTGCGGGACGACCCGAAGGCCTTCGGCCGGTGGGCCGCCGACCGCATCGCCGAGGCCATCGAGTTCGAGGGCCCGGACACCGTCGCCGCGGTCTTCCTGGAGCCGGTGCAGAACGCCGGCGGTTGCTTCCCGCCGCCGCCCGGCTACTTCGAGCGGGTGCGCGAGATCTGCGACGAGTACGACGTGCTGCTGGTCTCGGACGAGACGATCTGCGCGTTCGGGCGCATCGGCGAGATCTTCGCCTGCAAGGACTTCGGCTACGAGCCGGACATCATCACCTGCGCCAAGGGTATGACGTCGGGCTACTCCCCGATCGGCGCCATGATCGCCAGCGACAAGCTCTTCGAGCCGTACAAGCACGGCACCACGATGTTCCCGCACGGTTACACCTTCGGCGGCCACCCGGTGTCCGCCGCCGTGGCAATGGCCAACCTGGACATCTTCGAGAAGGAGGGCCTGGTCCAGCACGTGCACGAGAACGCCCCGGCGTTCCGCGCGACGTTGGAGAAGCTGGGTGACCTGCCGATCGTCGGCGACGTGCGTGGCGACGGCTTCTTCTACGGCATCGAGTTGGTCAAGGACAAGGAGACCCGCGAGACATTCTCCGACGAGGAGTCCGAGCGCGTGCTCTACGGCTTCCTGTCCAAGGCGCTGTATGACGCAGGGCTCTACTGCCGCGCCGACGACCGTGGCGACCCGGTCGTGCAGCTCGCGCCGCCGCTGATCTGCGGTCAGGCCGAGTTCGACGAGATCGAGCAGAAGCTGCGCGGCGTCCTCTCCGAGGCGTGGTCCCTGCTCTGACCCGGCGCGCGCCCGAGTGGCTCCATGGGGTTTAGGCTGCACCGCCATGGAGCCACTG
>NZ_JBQCGS010000036.1:0-17931 GCF_051955415.1 Flexivirga sp. | reverse complement strand
CCCCTCAGCCCCCGCCTGCCCCCCCCCCCCCCCCCCCCCGCCCCCCCCCGCCCCCCCCCCCCCCCCCCCCCCCCCCCCCCCCCCCCCCGGTGGCCGCCCCCCCCCGGGCCCCAACACCGGGTCCTCTCAGTCTGTTCGTGTCCGCTCGGTCAGAGCGGTGGGTGTGTCAGAGCGGTGGGTGTGTCACAGGCCCTTGGAGTTGAGGTAGCCCTGAAGCGCCACGACGGTGCGACCGTTGAAGTGCGAGGCGCCGTCCTGGGCGATGCCCAGGTAGCGCTGCATGGCCGCGGTCGTGACCGGGCCGATGATGCCGTCCTGGTGTACGCCGAGCCGGGCCTGCAGCGCGAGGACGGTCTGCGAGGTGTAGTGGTTGGCACCGTCCTGCCGCACACCGAGCCAGTGCTGGGTGGAGGCGGTGGTGAGCGGCCCCACGATGCCGTCCAGCACCAGCGGCCGGTGACCGCCGCGCGATGCCGGAGGCGCCGGCTGCGGTGCCGGCCGGGGAGCCTGGCGGGCGCCGCCGAGGTCGACACCGACCGCGAGCCCGTTGGACCGCGTGAGCCCGGCCCGCTTGGAGCAGACCGGCCAGGCGCCCGGACCCTGCACGCGCAGGGTCGCCTGGGCGACGTAGATCTGTTGGTCCCGGGTCGCGTACTGCGCGCTGGAGGCGAACCGGCCACCGCCGAACGCCTGCCAGGTGGACTGGGTGAACTGCAGCCCGCCGGAGAATCCGTTGCCGGTGTTGATGGACCAGTTGTTGCCCGACTCGCAGGATGCGACGCGGTCCCAGACGTTCCAGGGCGTGTCCGCCTTGGCGTGCGCTGCGGTGGCCAGTCCGGCGCCGGCCGCGGTGGCCGAGGCCATGACGGCGCCCATCGCGCGCCGGCCGGCGACCGATGGTCGAGCGATCCTGTGTCGCGGTGTGTACGGCAAGGTCGTGTCCTTTCCTGACGAACGCGTCCGGGGTCGACATCCGACTCGGGCGTCGGGGAGCCCCGCCTCCCGGCCGGCATCGGGGTCGCCGGCCGTGCACGCCGCCGGAGGTTCGACGTTCTGACGTGCGTTCTGAGCGGATGTGTGCAGTTGGTGACCGGCTCTCGCCGGTGATGATGCGTGCCGTGAGGCGTCCCGCACGTTACGGGATTGACGGGTGTGACACAAGGTATGAGTGAGACCAATGAGAAAACTTCAAGCCGACACGCCGTCACGGAAGGTAAAATTACATCGATGTAGTTCCCAGTGCTGGCGCGGCCGAGCCGCCCCTGCCGGGCCGGCACGCCGGATGGCGCACCGGCCGCAGCGAACCGAAAATTGTTGTGCGGGGCGGGCGCGATCAGCGCCGTCGCACCCGCCGGCGGTGCAGCGCCTGCCGGTCCAGCGGCGCCGACAGCACGTCGCCCATGACGACGCCGGTACTGATCGCGAGGGCCACCGCCGCCGCGCCCATCAGCGTGCTCACCGCATGTGCCTGGGTGGTCACCGAGGTGCCGACGATGCTGCCGGACACGGCGTCATACATGCCGCGGAAGATGCGCAGACCCGGCAGCAACGGTGACACCGCCGGCACCACCAGGACGAGCGCCGGTGCACCGAGCCGCAACCCGATGAGCCTGCCGAAGACACCGATGGCGATGGCGGCCACCGCGATCGAGGTCGTCGCGCCGAGCCGGAAGCCGCCCAGCCCGAGCGAACTGGACAACCCTCCGGACAGCAACACCCCGACCGCACCCAGCAGTCCGGCGGGCAGCAGGTGTCGCGGGAGCACCCGGGCAGCGACCGCACTGCAGACCGCACCGAACGCGCCGCACATCACCCGCAGCCACATCACCGCCGGTGCGGAGTCGAAGGACAACGCCTTCGGCGTCGTCAGCTGCAGGTCCAGCGCCTTGTCCAGGCGCAGGGTGAAGGACAGTCCGGCGGCGATGCCGACGATGATGCCCGCCGTGGACAGGAAGACGGTCAGTAATCGCCCGGCTCCCGTCACCGGATAACCGGTGATGGCGTCCTCGACGGCCGAGGCCATCGCGCGGCCCGGCAACAGCACGACGATGCCGGCCGCGACGGCATACCCGAAGTCGGTTGCGGGCATGTCGAGCCCGAGCCAGCCGTGGATGCCGACCAGGTAGCCGCACCATGCCAGCAGCACCGAGATGGCGCCGCCGGCCGCGGACGAGTAGAAGGACGGCACCGCTCGCTTGCCGAGCCAGCGGCCGATCCGGTCGACCGCCAGCGCGGACAGCACCGCGACGACGATCGCCATCGCGTGCCCGCCCAGCAGGGCGCACACGGAGCCGGCCAACCCGGCATACCCGAGCGCGACCAGCCAGCGCGGGTAGAGCCGAGCGGCCCGCTGGATCCGCCGTAGTTTGCGTGTCGCGGCGTCGACGTCGTCGATGCCGCCGGTGACGAGCTCCTCGACGAGGCCGTGGACCGCACTCAACCGGGCGAAGTCACGGGTGTTGGACCGCACGACGCGCAGCAGCGTGACGGGGACGCCCGCCGGGGTCGGCGCCTGCACCAGCAGCGACTGATTGGTGATGTCCACCTCGAGCCGGCGCAGCCCGGCAGCTGCGGCGACCGCCACCACGGCGGCCTCCACGTCCCGCGTGCCGGCGCCGCAGCGCAGCAGCAGCTCACCGACGCGGACGGCCAGCTCCAAGGCACCGCGGACCGACGCTTCCTGGTCGGGGGCCTCCATGGTGCGCGGGTCGCGGTATGGCGTGTGGCGCAGGCTGTCCGCGATCGGTAGCGGCTCGGTGACCGGCTCGCCCTGCAGGAAGCGCATGCGGCCGGAGACCGGCAGCCCGCCGGGATCGGTGTCCTGAACCTCGTCCACGCGCCCAGCGTAGATCGGTCTTCCTGTGCGCGATATGCGCCAGCTGGGCAGCACCTGACCGGCGCGCGTGGCGGCGCGACTCAGCGAGCGAAGGGACTCGCCGCGGCGAGTTGCAACCGGAGGCTGGAGTTGCTCTGGATCGGCCACCAGCTGGCGCCGGAGGACAGGTGTGTCGCTGCGAAGACGCCGCCCAGCACGGCGATCACGACACAGAGCCCGACGATGATCCGGGTCAGCGGCTCACCCCGGACGACGCCGCGCACGATGCTGCGCGAGCCCCGTCGCAGCGGTATGCCGCCGGGCCCCCACCACATCACCAGCGCGGAAACCAGCACACCGACCGCCAGCGGCAGCGGGCGCCCGACGAAGACGGAGTCACCTCGCGCCATCGAGTAGATCAGCGCGACAGCGGCGGCCGTGCAGGCGCCGACGAAGGCCGGGATGAGCACGGTCAGCAGAGTCGCCAGCGCCGCCACCACGCCGTGCCACGGCGAGGTGATGGCGGCCACGAACGTGTCGGACTTGCGCGGTCCGGCGCTGTAGCGGCGAAGCACCATCGAGGTGATCGTCTTGTCGCACCAGCGGGCCGCGATCGCCCACAGCAGCACCAGGGTGATGCCCACGATCGGCAGCACCGCGCTGATGCCGGTCAGGGCCACCAGCAGCGCCGCCAGGGTCCCGGTGCGCGACGACTGGCCGATGCGGGGATCGGGCGGCGGCACGAAGCGGCCGGGCGGGATGGACGGCACCGGGCGATCTGCCCGGTCGCCCTGATCGGCGCGCGCCGGCTGCCCGGGGCGGACGACGTACCCGCGGGAGGCCGCGAAGTTCTCCGTCGGGTCCGCGGCGGCCGGGCGAGCCATCGGTCCCGGGCCGGGTCCCCGCAGCCGTTCGGTGCTGGGCGCCGGGCCGGCGAACTGCTGGGTCACCGGCTTGCGCCGGTCGGGACGTTCGGCCGGTCCGCGGCGCCGGCCGATCATCGGGATCTCGCCGGTGTTGCCACCCCCGGCGAAGAGGTCGAGCGCGGACAGGACCTCCCCCGCCGCGGGGCGGCGCGAGGCGTCGGGGTCGAGCGCGGCCTCGAGCAGTGGCCGCAGCCGCGGCTCCACGCCCTCGAGGTCGTATTCGCCGCGGCACACCCGATCGAGCACCACCGGCATGGGGCCGCGCCCGAACGGGGCACGGCCGCTGGCGGCATACGCGAGGGTGGCGGCCCAGCCCCACCAGTCGGTCGCCTCGGTGACCTCGTCACCCTCGACGATCTCCGGTGACAAGTAGCCGGGAGTGCCCATCACCAGGCCGGTCGAGGTCAGTCGTGAGTCGTCGGCCACGTGCGCGATGCCGAAGTCGATCAGGACCGGGTCGTCACCGACCATCAGCACGTTGCCCGGCTTGAGGTCGCGGTGCACGATGCCCGCGCGGTGTATGGCGCCGAGCGCGTCGGCGAGCCCCCGGCCCAGCCGGGCGAGCCGGGCGGCCCCGAACGGGCCGTCGTCCTCGACCACGTCGTCCAGCGACGCACCGGGCACGAAACTGGTGACCAGGTAAGGGTTCTCGCCGTCGACGTCGGCATCGAGAAAGGCGGCGACGTGCGGTGACCGGACCCGCACTAACGTGCTGACCTCACGGCGCAGCCGCTCCCGCGCGCCGCGATCGTGGGCGATGTGCGCCCGCAACACCTTCAGCGCGACGGCCTGACCGCTCGGGTCCAGCGCCTTGTAGACCACGCCCATGCCGCCCTCGCCGATCTTGCGGATCGGCTGGTAGTCGCCGATGCGGTCCTGGTCCGCGCGCCGGTCCAGGTCGTCGGCGCCCTGGATCACCGGCAGTCGGTGCGTGCCACCGTCCCCGGGGTCTCCGGGAGCGGAATGCCGGTCAGCAGTCATGGTGTCCACGGTATGCGACAACGAACCAGACCCTGCGCACGACGCCCGGGTCGTCGGGGACGTGGCCCACGACACCCCGGTCGTGGCCCGTCCGGTCCGTCACGCGGTGCTCAGCCGGTGATGTAGGACTCCAGCTGGTCGCGCTCGCTCTGCAGCTCCTCCAGCCGGAACTTCACGATGTCGCCGATGCTGACGATGCCGACCAACTCGTCGCCGCGCACGACCGGCAGGTGACGGAAGCGGTGCTCGGTCATCGAGGCGGCCAGCGAACTCACCTCGTCACCGGGCGAACAGGTGATGACCTGGCTGGTCATCAGCTCCTCCACCGGTTTTTCCAACAGCCCGTCGGCGCCGCCCACCAGCGCACGCACGACGTCGCGCTCGCTGATGATGCCGGCGATGGCGTCGCCGTCCGTGACCACGACCGCGCCGATCCCGTGGTCGGCGAGGGTCTGCACCAGATCGCCGATGGTGGCGTCGGACGTGAGCGTGACGACGTCCGAACCCTTGCCCTTGAGCAACTCTTGGATGCGCATGTTTCACGGTATCGCCAGGGGCGCGACCGTGGCCATGATTGTGCAGGGCGGGTGGTTGGAGTGTTCGAAACATCGCTCGCCCGGGTATGTCGAGGGCGTCATACCGTCCCGTCATACAGTGAGGCCGATCGCCACGGCGCCTCGCGCGACGGGCGTCTCGTCGAGGATTCCGCTCAAGGATCCTGCCGTGGATTCGAAAGGGTTGTGCCGTTGTCGCAGGAGAGGTTCGACCTGGTGATCGCAGCCAATCGGCTGCCCGTGGACCGTGTCCGGGAAGGTGGCCGGTCGGTATGGCGCCGCAGCCCGGGCGGGCTGGTCACCGCGATGGAGTCGGTGATGAGCGGCCGGGACGGTGCCTGGATCGGCTGGTCCGGCGTGCCCGGCAAGGCGCCGGCGGCGTTCGAGCAGGGCGGCATGCGGTTGCACCCGGTCGCGCTCAGCGCCGAGGAGGTACGCGACTACTACGAGGGCTTCAGCAACGGTTCGCTGTGGCCGCTCTCCCACGACGACATCGTGCCGCCGACGTTCAAGCGCCGGTGGCAGGCGGCATACGAGACGGTCAACCGGCGCTTCGCCGAGGCCGCGGCGAAGCTGGCGGCTGAGAAGGCCACGGTGTGGGTGCACGACTACCAGTTGCAGCAGATGCCGCAGTTCCTGCGTGAGCTGCGGCCGGACCTGCGGATCGGCTGGTTCAACCACATCCCGTTCCCACCGGTCGAGCTGTTCATGCAGCTGCCCGCGCGCGACGCCATGCTCCGTGGTCTCCTGGCGGCCGACTTCCTGGGTTTCCAACGGCGCACGGATGCGCAGAACTTCCTGCGGGCCTGCCGGCAGCTGCTCGTCGACGACGACATCTCGGTCCGCGCCGACGTCGTGCACACCGCCGACGGGCACGAGTGCCGGGCCGCCGCGGTGCCGATCTCGATCGATACCCGCGGCATGGCCGAGCTCGCGGCGACCGCGAAGGTGCGGGAGCGGGCGGCCGAGATCCGCGAGCAGCTGGGCAACCCGAAGCACCTGCTGCTCGGGGTCGACCGGCTCGACTACACCAAGGGCATCCGGCACCGGCTCAAGGCGTTGGAGGAGATGTACCGTGAGGGGTCGCTGGACCCCACCGAGACGAAGTTCATCCAGGTCGCGACGCCGAGCCGGGAGCGGCTGGAGGCCTATCAGCACATCAAGCGGGACGTCGAGCAGACCGTCGGCCGGATCAACGGCGAACACTCCAGCTTCGGCGCGCCGCCGGTGACCTATCTGCACCGCTCCTTCCCGCGCGACGAGATGGCGGCGATGTTCGTGGCGGCGGACGTCATGCTGGTCACCCCGTTGCGGGACGGCATGAACCTCGTCGCCAAGGAGTATGTCGCCGCGCACGACGAGACCGGCGCGCTGGTGCTGAGCGAATTCACCGGTGCCGCAAACGAACTCAAGCAGTCCTACCTGTGCAATCCGCACGACATCGCGCGGACCAAGCGCACGATCGTGCGGGCCATCGAGGCCTCGCCGGAGGAACGCGCCCGCCGGATGCGGGCGATGCACCGGCAAGTGCTGCGTCATGACGTCCAGCGGTGGGCCGAGCGATTCCTGACCGACCTGGCCGTTGCGCCGAGACAACCATGACGGAGTCCTCGGGGTTGCACGACGCCCTGGAGAGTTTCGCCGCGCGCGGACCGGTCCTGGTCGCCACCGACTTCGACGGTGTGCTGGCGCCACTGGTGACGGACCCGTCGACGTCCCGGCCGATCGAGGGGTCGATGGAGCTGCTGCGCGAGATCGCAGCACTGCCGGCGGTATCCGTGGCGATCGTCTCCGGCCGCGACCTGGCAGCGCTGCGTGCACTCAGCGGTGCGGCCGCGGCGGACGACATCGCGCTGATCGGTTCGCACGGCGCCGAACCGGATCGCGAGCTGCCGCTGGACCTCACCTTCGACACGGCGGCACGGCAGCGTCTGGCGCAGGCCACCGAGGCACTGGAGGAGGTCGCCGCGGCGCACCCCCCGACGCGCATCGAGCGCAAGCCCGCGGGTGTCGTGCTGCACACGCGCAACGTCCCGGCAGACATCGCGGCGGCGGCGACCCGTGCGGCGCTGGCCATCGACCTGCCCGGCGTCGACGTGATGGACGGCAAGCAGATCGTCGAACTCAGTGCCCTGCCCATCACCAAGGGCAGCGCATTGCAAGCACTGGCAGCCGAATTCGGCACCGTGGCGACTCTCTACCTGGGCGACGACGTGACCGATGAGCGCGCCTTCGCCGTCCTCGCGGATGACCCGGCCAACGTGACCGTCAAGGTCGGATCCGGGCAGACGCTCGCGGCATACCGCATCGACAGCCCCGAGGACGTCCTGCCGGTGCTGCGCACCGTGCGCGACGCGCGGCGCGGCTGAGTCGCGTCACCACCGGTCCGGGTGTACCGGCCCGTCACCGCGGCCGGCCGGTTAGAGTGTGGCTGGCGTCACACCCGTGTAGTGCGGGACAGGCGTCGCATCCCATTCACAACGGATCGTCCGGCACGTTCCTGCCGGTGAAGGAGTTGCACCACCATGGCGACAGTCACCTATGACCAAGCGACCCGCGTCTACCCCGGCGCCGACACCGCATCGGTCGACAAGCTCAACATCGACATCCAGGACGGCGAGTTCCTCGTCCTCGTGGGTCCGTCCGGCTCCGGGAAGTCGACCGCGCTGCGCATGCTCGCCGGCCTCGAAGAGGTCAACGAGGGCCGCATCCTGATCGGTGACCGCGACGTCACCAACCTGTCCCCCAAGGACCGCGACGTGGCCATGGTCTTCCAGAACTACGCGCTCTACCCGCACATGTCGGTCGCCGACAACATGGGCTTCGCGCTGAAGATCGCCGGTGTGCCCAAGGCGGAGATCCGCAGCCGCGTCGAGGAGGCCGCCAAGATCCTCGACCTCGAGGCCTACCTGGACCGCAAGCCCAAGGCGCTCTCCGGTGGTCAGCGCCAGCGTGTCGCGATGGGACGGGCGATCGTCCGCTCCCCACAGGTCTTCCTGATGGACGAGCCGCTGTCCAACCTGGACGCCAAGCTGCGCGTGCAGACCCGGACCCAGATCGCTTCGCTGCAGCGACGTCTCGGCGTCACCACCGTCTACGTCACCCACGACCAGGTCGAGGCCATGACGATGGGCGACCGGGTCGCGGTCCTCAAGGACGGCGTGCTGCAGCAGTTGGACACGCCGCGCCGGATGTACGACCACCCCAACAACGTCTTCGTCGCCGGCTTCATCGGCTCGCCCGCGATGAACCTGCTGGAGGTGCCGGTCACCGAGGCCGGCGTCAAGCTGGGCTCGATCGTCCACCCGGTCGACCGCGCCACGCTGGCCAAGACCGAGACCACCGTCATCGTCGGCATCCGGCCCGAGGACCTGGAGCCGACCACCGAGGGCGGCATCCCCGTGGAGGTCGACGTGGTGGAGGAGCTGGGCGCCGACGCCTACATCTACGGCCGCACCACCATCGGCGAGCAGCCCGGTGAGAAGCAGCTGGGCGGCTCCGACGACGAGAAGCAGATCGTGGCGCGCGTCGACGGCCGCCAGGTGCCGGACAAGGGCAAGACGATCAACTTCGCACCCAAGGGCAACGGGGAGCACCTGCACCTCTTCCACCCCACGACCGGGGCGCGCCTCGAGTCCTGAGTCGTATGGCGGGTCGGCCCGCACCGAGACGGCGGCATACACCTTCCGGGTGTGTGCCGCCGTCGCGTCGTGGCCTCGCCGCAGGCTGTCGTCGACGCAGGGGGTGAAGCAGAATGGTGCCCGTGGCACTCGACATCACGACCGCCCGCCCCTGGCCCGCCCTGCTCGACCTGCCCTGGCGCCAGCCGCTCGAGGACTGGCCGGAGGACCGCCTGGCGGCGCTGCCGCGGGGCATCTCCCGCCACGTGGTGCGCTTCGTGCGGGTCGAGGGCCGGGTGGTGGCGATCAAGGAGATCAAGGCCGAGATCGCCATCCGCGAATACAACATGCTGCGGATGCTCCGGCGACTCGGCCAGCCCGTCGTCGAACCGATCGGTGTCGTCAAGGGCCGGCTCACCAAGAGCGGTGAACCGCTCGATGCGTGCCTGCTGACCCGGCACCTGCAGTTCTCCCTCCCCTACCGGGCGATGCTCAGCCAGAGCCTGCGCCCCGAGACCGCCGCCCGGCTCATCGACGCGCTGGCCGTGCTGCTGGTGCGACTGCACCTCGTCGGGTTCTGGTGGGGTGACGTGTCGCTGTCGAACACGCTCTTCAAACGCAGCGCCGGCGAGTTCGCGGCATACCTGGTGGACGCCGAGACCGGCGAGCTGCAGGACAGGCTGACCGACGGGCAGCGCGCGCACGACCTGGACATCGCGCGCGTCAACATCGCCGGCGAGCTGATGGACCTGCAAGCCGGTGGCTTCCTGGGCGAGGAGTACGACCCGATCGAGATCTCGGACCGGATCATGGAGCGGTATGACGTGCTGTGGCGCGCCCTCACCGAGATCGAACGCTTCGACGTCGGCGAGCGCTGGCGGGTGGACGAGCGGATCCGCCGGCTCAATTCGCTGGGCTTCGACGTCGGCGAACTGGACATCACCACCGACTTCGACGGTGCGACCATCCAGATCCAGCCGAAGATCGTCGACGCCGGACATCACTCGCGGCGGCTGCTGCGGCTGACCGGGCTGGACGTCGAGGACAACCAGGCGCGCCGGCTGCTCAACGACCTGGACTCCTACCGGGCGTCCAAGGACCGGCAGAACGACGATGAGGAGCACGTCGCACACGACTGGCTGATGCAGGTCTACGAGCCGGTCACCCGGACCGCGCCGCCGGAGATGCGCCGCAAGATCGAGCCCGCCGAGCTCTTCCACGAGGTCCTCGAGCACCGCTGGTACATGTCCGAGAAGGCGCACCGCGACTTCCCGATCGAGGAGGCCGCACGCGACTACATCGCCACCGTGCTGCCCGACAAGCCCGACGACAGCACCGTCGTGGGTGTCGACACCGAGGAGATGCCGGTCCGGGCGGACCGGTAGCGCGGTTGCTAAGCCAGGGGACGGCCGTCCGAGTCGTTGATCTTGTGCAGCAACAGCATGATGAAGTCGATCAGCGACCAGATCCCGCAGGCGCCGAGCGTCACAAGCTTGAGGATGCCGAGGCCGATGTGGCCGAGGTAGAAGCGGTCGACACCGAGGCCGCCGAGGAAGAACGACAGCAACACCGCGGTCAGCCAGTCCTTGCCGGAAAACACTCCCGGGACCTGCTTCGCCGGGAAGACCACCCCCGACGCGGCGTCACGCACCGGCGCGTCACCCTTGAGAGCGCCGGCGGCGGCCATCTGCGCCAGTTGCGAATAAGGCACGGGCCCCTGCTCCTGCCCCATGTTCAGGATGAAATACATCGGTTCGCCTGACCGACCGGGATACTGCGGTTGTCCGTAGCCCGATGGCTCACCGCCGCCCGGGTAGCCGTTGCCCGAGTTGTCCTGATAGTTACTCATGTCCCCGCCTCGTCGTTGTGCTGTGCCCGAACCATACGTGAGACCGCACGGGAGCGCGTGGCGTTCCGTGTCCGAGCCCTCGAGACGAACCTCAGTGCTCGGCGCGCAGCCTGGCCACTTCGTAGAGCGTCACCGAGGCCGCGATGCCGGCGTTGAGCGACTCGACCGACGAGCTCATCGGCACCGAGACGATCTGGTCGCACGTCTCGCGCACCAGCCGGGACAGGCCCTTGCCCTCCGAACCGACGACGATGACCAACGGTTCGGTCGCGAGCTGCAGCCCGGGCAGTTCGACGTCACCGTCCATGTCGAGGCCGACGACGAAGAAGCCCGCCGTGCGGAAGTCGGTCAGCGTCCGGGTCAGGTTGCCGGCCAAGGCCACCGGCACCCGCGCCGCAGCACCGGCCGAGGTCTTCCAGGCGGCGGCCGTCATACCGGCCGAGCGGCGCTCGGGAACGATGACGCGGTGGCCGCCGAACGCCGCGACCGAGCGCAGGATCGCACCCAGGTTGCGCGGGTCGGTGATGCCGTCGAGCGCCACCACCAGCTGGGTGCCGGGGGCTTCGGGGTTGAGCAGGTCGTCCGGGTGCGCGTAGTCGTAGGCCGGGATCTGCAGCGCCAGGCCCTGGTGCGGTGTGCCGTCGGCCAACCGGTCCAGCTCGGACCGTTGCGCCTCCATGATCGGGATGACCTGGTCGGCGGCGATCTTCAGGGACTCCTTGACCCGGTCGTCGGAGTCGATCCGGCCGGCGACATACAGTGCGGTGGCGGGTATGCCGACGCGCAGCGCCTCCAGGACGGAGTTGCGGCCGACGATGATCTCGCCCGACTGCTTCGTCGAACGCTGCGGTCGTCGCGGCGCACCCTGCTTGGCGGCGTCGGACTTGCGAGCAGCCTTGTAGGCCTTGTGGTTCGGCCGCTCACTGGCCTTCGGCGTCGGACCCTTGCCCTCCAGCGAGCGACGCTTGTGGCCGCCGGTGCCGACCTGGGGTCCCTTGCGCGAGTTGCCCTTGCGGACCGCCCCGCGACGGCTTGAGTTTCCGGGCACGTCAGTCGTCCTTCTTCGATTTGCCGGTGACCGTCCACCGGGCGCCGTCCGGTCCGTCCTCGACGGTGATGCCGGCAGCGGTCAGCTGGTCGCGAATCTGGTCGGCCGTGGCGAAATCACGGTCCTTGCGAGCGCGTGCTCGGGCGTCGATCAGCGCGTCGACGAGGGTGTCGAGCGCATCCGTCGTGGCGGCGTCACCAGCGGTGTTCCATTGGGGCGCCAGCGGATTGACGCCGAGCACGTCCGTCATCGCCACGACCTGCGCGGCCAGTGCGGCGGCGCGCGACGTGTCACCGTCGTCGAGGGCGATGTTGCCCTCGCGGATCAGATCGAAGACGACGGCGAGCGCACCCGACACGTTGAGGTCGTCGTCCATCGCCTCGGCGAACGCCGCGGGTATGGCGCCTGGTTCTCTCACCCCATCCGGCACGGCGCGGTCCAGGAACCCCTCGATGCGTTCGACCGCTGCGGCCGCCTCGTCGAGCGACCCGGGCTGATACTCGATCGTCGAGCGGTAGTGCACGGCACCGAGGTAGTAGCGCAGCACCAGCGGGCGCACGGTCTTGGTCAGCTCGAGCACGGCGAGGCTGTTGCCGAGCGACTTGCTCATCTTCTCGCCGGCGATGGTCACCCAGCCGTTGTGCATCCAGTAGCGGGCGAAACCCAGTCCCGCACCACGGGATTGGGCCTGTTCGTTCTCATGGTGCGGGAAGCGCAGGTCAATGCCGCCGCCGTGTATGTCGAAGGTGTCACCCAGCCAGCGCCGCGCCATCGCGGAGCACTCCAGGTGCCAGCCGGGACGACCGTCACCCCAGGGCGTCGGCCACGAGGCCGTCGCCGGCTCGCCCGCCTTGGTGCCCTTCCAGAGCGCGAAATCGCGAGGGTCGCGTTTGCCGCGCGGGTCCGCGTCGGCGGCCGGCTCCATGTCGTCGAGGCGCTGCCGGGTGAGGCTGCCGTACTCCGGCCACGACGTCACGTCGAAGTAGACGTCACCGGAACCGTCCTCGGCCGGATAGGCGTGTCCCTTGTCGATCAGCAGGCGGATCAGGTCGATCATGTCGGTGACGTGGCCGGTCGCGCGCGGCTCGTAGCTGGGCCGCAGCACGCCGAGCTCGTCGAGGGCGTCGTTGGTGGCGCGCTCGAAGTCGTACGACCATTCGTTCCACGGGACGTCGGCCTCCGCCGACTTGGCCAGGATCTTGTCGTCGATGTCGGTGACGTTGCGCACGAGCGTCACGTCATACCCGTGCCCCGTCGTCAGCCAGCGGCGCAGGATGTCGAAGGCGACCGCGAAGCGCACGTGCCCGATGTGCGGAGCACCTTGGGTGGTCAGACCGCAGATGTAGATGCCGACATGTCCCTCGCGAAGCGGCTGGAAGGGCCGCTCGGTCCCGGTGGCGGTGTCGAAGATCTGCAAAGTCACCCGCCGAGTTTAACGGTCGCCGAGGGCGCCTCCGGCCACCGTGCGCGGCGCCGGCTCACGCGCCGCGGTCGATCCACTCCTGCAGGTGCGGTGCCTCGGCGCCGATCGAGGTGTCGTCGCCGTGGCCGGTGTGTACGACCGTCTCCGGCGGCAGCACCAGCAGCCGGTCACGGATCGAGTCGATGATGGTGCCGAAATCGCTGAACGACCGCCCGGTCGCACCGGGACCGCCTTGGAAGAGCGTGTCGCCGCTGAACAGCGCGTGCTCCTGCGCCAGGAGGAAACAGCATGCACCGGGTGAATGCCCCGGGGTGTGCAGGACCTCCAGCTGTGCACCGCCGACCGGGATCACCTGCCCCTCGGTCAACGGACCGTCCGGGGGCCCGCCGATCTCGCGGTCCCACAGCATCCGGTCGGCGTCGTGGATCAGCACCCGGGCCGTGGGATGGAGCTGCAGCAGGTCGCTCACGGCGTCGATGTGGTCGTCGTGGCCGTGCGTGCACAGGATGTGCGTGAGTCGTCGCCCACCCACGGCCGCGTGGATGGCCTCGGCGTCGTGTGCCGCATCGATGACCACGCACTCGGTGTCGTCGCCGACGATCCAGACGTTGTTGTCGACATCCCACGTGCCGCCGTCCAGGCTGAACGTGCCGGAGGTGACCACCTTGTCGATCCGTATGTCGCTCACCGGGATTCCTCTCGTTGTCGCGAACGGTCAGCCTATCGAGCCCGGCGGCGGCCGCCGGACACCGGACGTTTTCACCGGCCCGGACGTGGGCATGGTCTGCGGGTGAGCGCGTTCTACATCGGGACGTCCGGCTGGTCCTACCGGAACTGGCGGGGCGACTTCTACCCATCGGGTCTGGTGCACCGCCGGGAGCTGGAACACCTCTCCGGCCACCTGACGTCGGCCGAGATCAACGGCTCCTTCTACTCACTCCAGCGCCCCACCTCGTATGCCGCCTGGCGCGACCAGACCCCCGACCGCTTCCTCTTCGCCGTCAAGGGCGGACGCTTCATCACCCACCTGAAGAGGCTGCGCGACGTCGAGGCGGCCCTGGCGAACTTCTTCGCCTCGGGGGTGCTGGCCCTGCCACCGAAGCTCGGGCCGATCCTGTGGCAGCTGCCGGCGCGCCAGGTGTACGACGCCGAGTTACTGGAACGGTTCTTCGCGGCGCTGCCGCGGGACACCGTCGAGGCCGAACAGCTCGCGGCCCGGCACGACGACAGGATCGCCGCATCACGGACCCTGACCGAGGCCACGGCATACGCCCCGCTGCGCCACGCGCTCGAACCACGGCACGAGAGCTTCCTGCAGCCGGAGGCCGCGGCGCTGCTGGCCCGGCACGGGATCGCGATGGTGCTCGCGGACAGCGCCGGCACATGGCCGGTGATCGACCGCGACACAGCGGCGTTCCGATACGTGCGGCTGCACGGGGAGACGGAGCTGTACATGAGCGGCTACGGTCCCGAATCGCTGGCACGGTGGGCCGATCGGTGTCGCGAGTGGGCCGACGCCGGACAGGACGTGCACGTCTACTTCGACAACGACGGCAGGGGCTACGCGCCGCACGACGCCGTCGCGCTGCTCGACCGGCTCGATGGAGCCGCGGCTCCTCCACCGGTATGACGAGGGCGGTCGCGATGGCTGCGACGCCCTCGCCGCGGCCGGTCAGGCCGAGGCCGTCGGCCGTCGTCCCGGCGATCGACACCGGTGCTCCACCGATGGCTGCGGACAGGGCTGCTTGAGCTTCGGCGCGCCGCTTGCCGATGTTGGGACCGTTGGCGATGAACTGCACAGCCACGTTGCCGATGGCGAAACCGTTGTCGGCCAAGATCGTGCGCGCCTCGCCCAGCAACCGGCCGCCCGACGCACCCGCCATGTCCGGGCGGTCGACACCGAAGTTGGCGCCCAGGTCACCCAGGCCGGCGGCGGAGAACAGCGCGTCGCACATCGCGTGTGCGGCCACGTCACCGTCGCTGTGACCCTCGACGCCGCGCTCCCCCGGCCACTCCAGCCCGGCCAGCCACAGCGTCCGGTCGTCGGTCGCGTAGGCGTGCACGTCGACGCCGATCCCGGTGCGCGGCAGGGTCATGGGTGGCTCCTCATCCAATCGATCACGGTGTCGGCGAGTTGGTCCGGGGCCGCGGTGGCGCTGTCGAGTCGCAGATCCGGCGACCATGGCAGATATTCCCGGCCGAGTACCTGCTGCCAGGTCGGGACTCTCAGACCGGGTATGTCGGAGACCCGCTCGCTGACCCGCGACTCGTGCACCGCGGCATCAGAGCATTCCAGCTCCACCTCGACGACGCGGGCACCGTGCTGTGCGGCGACGTCGCGCCACCACTCGCGGGTCTCGGGCAGCGGATTGACGGTGTCGGCCACCACGGACAGGCCCACGGCGAGCTGGTCGCCGGCGACACGGAACGTGACGGCATATCCCTCGGGGCCGGTGACCCGGTCGACGAGGCCGGTGTGCACCAGCGTGCCCTCCACCGTGTCGACGCGAAGGTGGGCCAGGGGGATCCGCCGAGCGAGGGCCCGGGCCAGCGATGTCTTACCGGTGCCGGGCAGACCGCCAAGGACGATGAGCGTCGGGACATCCACGCCGGTCGAGCAGGCCGGAGCGCTAGCGGAGGACGTATCGAGACCCGCGGACGCGACGAGCAGGCGTTCGGCGGCCTCGATGTCCGGCGGCAGGGTGACCTTCAGCGCCAGCGGATCGCCGTCGATCACCACGACCGTGCCGCCACAGCGTTCGATCAGCATCGCGTCGTCGGTAGCGTCACCACCGCGGGCGTGGGCCGCTTCCAATGCCGCGCGGCGAAAACCCTGCGGCGTCTGCACCGCCCGCAGCGTCGAGCGATCCGGGGTCGCGATCACCCGACAGTCCTGGTCGACCTGCTTGATCGTGTCGGTCACCGGGAGGCCCGGGACCACGCCGTCGGCGCCGGCCGCCACCGCGGCAGCAACGGCTGCGAAGAGTGCCGGGGGCGCCAGGGCACGTGCCGCGTCGTGCACCAGCACGATGTCGACCTCGGGAGGCAGTGCGGCCAGGCCGGCCGCAACCGAGTCGGTGCGTTCGGGGCCGCCGGGTATGACGCGCGCCCCCGGCACGAGTGCTGCGAATTCGGGCAGGTGGGCGGTCGGCGCCACCACGACGATGGGTGCGCGACCGACCTCGCGGGCGCGCTGCACGGCGTGCTCGACCAAGGTGCGGCCGCCGACGCGGACGAGCGCCTTCGGCATACCGGCCCCCAGGCGGACACCCATGCCGGCCGCCACCACGACAACGCCCACGACCGAAGAGTCGTGGGCGCTGATACCCCGTGAGGTTCTCCCCCGCTGCGCTCCTCCGATACTTCGCGGGGACCTCGAGCTCATGGGACGGAACTCAGGAGGCGAGCACCTCGTCGAGGGTGGCCTCGGCCTTGTCCTCGTTGATGTGCTCCGCGAGCGCCAGCTCGGACACCAGGATCTGGCGGGCCTTGGCCAGCATGCGCTTCTCACCTGCGGACAGGCCGCGGTCCTGGTCACGGCGCCACAGGTCGCGCACGACCTCGGACACCTTGATGACGTCACCGGACGCGAGCTTCTCCAGGTTGGCCTTGTAGCGACGGGACCAGTTGGTCGGCTCCTCGGTGTGATCGGCGCGCAGCACCTCGAACACGCGGTCGAGGCCTTCCTTGCTGACGACGTCGCGGACCCCCACCAGGTCGCAGTTCTCGGCCGGGACTTCGATCTTCAGGTCGCCCTGAGCGACCTTGAGAACGAGGTACTGCTTGTCCTCTCCCTTGATCTTGCGGACTTTGATCTCTTCGATGAGAGCCGCTCCGTGATGCGGGTAAACGACCGTCTCGCCGACCTTGAAAACCATGTGTTGTTTTCCCCTTTCGCGGATCCCAGAATATCACGAGTTGCGCACGTCACATAAACGTTTCCGCAGGTCAGCGGCCTTCCACAGCCGCTGACGGGTGCCTTGACAAGGCGTCTGAGGCATGCTCCGCGCGCGCGTTATGTGATGGTGCGCCGCACCGGACCGTCCTGCCGGGTCGAAGAGCCCGGCACCGGACCGCTAGGCTGCCGCGTGTGACGCGACGACTGCCTTCCTCCCTGAACTCGGTGTCCCGACCCGCCGTCGGCGCACTGGCCCTCGCAGCGACCGCGACGACGCTGAGCGGCTGCATGTACCTCTCGCCGGCCCAGACCACCAAGAGCTACGAGGCGGCGGACGGCACCGACCAGACGATCGGTTCGCTGCAGTTGCAGAACCTGCTCATCGTCGCCTCGGCCAAGGGTGCGCCAGGCGCTCTGCAGGGGTTGGCCGTCAACAACGCCCAGTCGCCGATCAAGCTCACCGTGACCACCGGGGACACGTCCACGTCGATCACCGTCCCCGCAGCGACCGCCGTGCGCCTGGACGGCAAGCGCACCGCCGCGGACAAGGCGACCGTCTCCCCCGTCACCGTGCCGTCGGTCGCCGCCCGGCCGGGCAAGGCGCAGAAGGTCACCTTCACCACGCAGAAGACCGGATCGACCGTGGTCGAGGTGCCGGTGCTGCTCAACCAGGGCCCCTACGGCACCGCCTCGCCCTCGCACGACACCTACACGACCCCGGCGAGCACCGAGACCAAGGAGCCGGAGGCCTGACCGGCCCCGACCGGGGCTCCATCCGTCGCGCACCGCGGCGCGACCTCGCGGCATACGACGGCCG
>NZ_JBQCGS010000035.1:0-52250 GCF_051955415.1 Flexivirga sp. | reverse complement strand
CTCGCGCTCCCGCGGCCCCCGCCCCCCGCCGCGTTGGTGCCGCCGCCGCGGCCGCAGCCCTGCGCCGCCATACACCCTGCGGCACCCGAGCGCGGGCCGTCCCGGTGGGGACGCCCCGCTCTCATCGCGCTGTTCGCGAGGTACGAGACCTCAGCGCTTGACCTTGCCGGCCTTCAGGCAGGAGGTGCAGACGTTCAGGCGCTTCGGGGTCACACCGGCCTCGCCCACGAGCGCCTTGACGCGCTGGATGTTGGGGTTCCAACGACGCTTGGTGCGGCGGTGCGAGTGCGAGATGTTGTGACCGAAGCCGGGTCCCTTGCCGCAGACGTCGCAGGTGGCAGCCACGGTGAATCTCCTTGGATCAAATGGTTGAAGAACGTGTCGGCCCGTGGGCATACCGGATGGCATGTCGCATACGGGAACCGCCCAAGCGTAGCCGAGGCGGCCGTCGGTCTCCAAAACGGGCCTGCGGCCGCTCCTCGCAGCCAGGCTAGGCTCGGGGTGCCCGTGCCGACCACCGGAAAGGTTCCCAGCGTCCCATGCCGCTCGACCGTCTCGATCTGGCAGCGCTGCGTCGGTGGGTCATCACCGCGCGGGCCGACCTGGCGGCATACGCGCAGAGACTGAACGACCTGAACGTCTTCCCGGTGCCGGACGGTGACACGGGCAGCAACCTGTTGATGACGATGAGCGATGCCGTCGACGAGCTCGATCGGCGCGCACCGGACACGGTCGCCGGAGCCACGGCCGCGATGGCCCAGGCGACACTCGTCGCGGCACGCGGGAATTCCGGCGTCATCCTCAGCCAGTTGTCGCGCGGGGTCAGCGAGGTGGCGGCCCTGGTCGAGAGCGCGGACGAGAGCGCGGACGGGGGTGCGCAGGACGGTGCCGGGCTCGGACCGCAGCACCTGGCCGCGGTGCTCGCCCGGGCGGCCCAGCTGGCGCAGAACGGCGTGTCCGCGCCGGTGCCGGGTACCATCCTGACCGTCGCGGCGGCGGCTGCGGACTCCGCCACGGCGGTGTGTCACGACCACGGCGCAGCTGCCGGCCTGACCGATGTCATCGACGCCGCGGTGGGTGGCGCGGCGGCTGCCCTGTTGCGCACCCGGTGGGACAACCCGGTGTTGGCGCAGGCCGGTGTCGTCGATGCCGGGGGCGCCGGCTACCTGCTGGTCCTGGAGGCCCTGCAGCGCGTGGTCCACGGCGAGGGCGGGCTGGCGGTCACCGGCGATGCCGATCCGGAGTGGCTGCGGATCAGCCGGCAGACCGCTGCGCCGGCCGAGCTTGCCGCCGACTGCGGCACCCACGCGCCGGTCGACGGACCTGCGTACGAGGTGATGTTCCTGCTGGAGCAGGCGACCGACGCCGCCGTCGAGGGGCTGAAGGACACCCTGCACCACCTCGGTGACTCGCTGGTGGTCGCCGGTGGGCCCGACCGGCATTCCGTGCACGTGCACGTCGATGACGTCGCCGGAGCGGTCAACGCCGGTGTGGCCGCTGGGCGTGCGCACCGGTTCCGCATCACCCGGTTCGAGGACCAACGTCCTTCGAGCAGAGCCGATTTCGTCATACTCGCGCTGGCCGCAGGGCAAGGTGCCGCTCACGAGTTCACCCGCGCGGGTCTCACCGCGGTGACCGACTGGCGCGATGGAGCGGCGCTGCGCGCCCGGTTCGGGCGCCGCGGCACGCTGCTGCTGTGCGCCAGCCCCGAGGCGTACGACGCCGTGGCCGCACTGCACTCCGCCGGCACGCCCGGCCCGCACGCGGGCAACGTCGTCGCCGTCGGCCGTGACGCCGCCCAGGCGCTCGCCGCCGGCGCGGTGCTGGACCCCGGCGCCGGCTTCGATGCGTGGTGCGCCGCCGCACGGGAGGCGGCTGCCGATGTCCGCAGCGCCCGCGTTGTCGGTGACCCGGGGGATGATGCGCTCATGCAGCAGATCGACGGGTTGATCGGCGACGTCGGCGACGCCGAGCTGGTGACGCTGGTGACCGGAGACGCCCTGGCCGCCGACCGAGTCGACCGGCTGCTGCGCGGCATCGGGGTCGAGCATCCCGGGTTGCGGGTGACGCACGTCGCCGGCGGTGTCGGTGAGCCATTGCTGACCATCGGGGTGGAGTAGGTGCCGATCACTCGCAACAGCTCGCTGAAACCGGTCATCGGCGCGGCGGCGACCAAGCTCGAGAAGGCCCGTGGTGTGCGGACCGTCGGAGATCTGCTCGACTTCCTGCCCCGGCGCTACCTCGATGCCAGCAAGAGCGGCCGGCTCGCAGACTTCCAGTTGGGTCAGGACGCCGTGTTGGTGGCGACGATCGTGTCGGCGCGCACCCGGCCGATGCGTGGGCGCAAGGGCACGATGCTGACCGCCGTCCTGGAGGACGCCGACGGGCAGCGCGCGTCACTGGTGTTCTTCAGCGCGTGGGGCCACGAGGAGCGCCTGGTGGGCGGTGCGCACGGGGTGTTCCGGGGCAAGTTGCAGACCTACGGCAGCGACCTGCAGCTGGCGCACCCCGACTACACGCTCTTCTCCGGCGGCGCCGAGGACCCGGTCTACCGCGGCGGGCTCATCCCGCTCTATCCGGCGGTGAAGGGCGTCACCGACATGCAGCTGACCCAGGCGATGAGACTGGTGCTGGAGCAGGTGGAGCTGGCCGACCCGGTGCCCGCGGACGTCCGCCGCGAGCGCGGGTTGCTCGCCCTGCGCACGGCATACGAGCAGGTGCATTTTCCGCAGCAGGACGCGGACTGGGGCCGCGGCAAGCGGCGGATGCGGTATGACGAGGCGCTCGTCGTGCAGACCGTGCTGGCGCAGCGTCGGGCGGAGGCTCGGCGACTGGAGGCCACGCCACGCGGTGCGGTCTCCGGTGGCCTGCTGGAGGCGTTCGACGCGCGGTTGCCGTTCGAGCTGACGGCCGGACAGCGCGAGGTGGGCGCGCAGATCGCACACGACATGGCCCAGGGCCACCCGATGCACCGGTTGTTGCAGGGTGAGGTCGGTTCGGGCAAGACCATCGTGGCGTTGCGGGCGATGCTGGCCGCGATCGATGCAGGTGCTCAGGCAGCCCTGCTGGCGCCCACCGAGGTGCTGGCGCAACAGCATGAGCGCTCGATCACCGCGATGCTCGGGGAGCTGGGTCAGGCCGGCATGCTCGGCGGTGCCGACAACGCGACGCGGGTCGCCCTGCTCACCGGATCGATGACCCGGTCGCAGCGGGAGAAGGTGCTGCTCGACATCGCGACCGGCCCGGTGGGCATCGTGGTGGGCACCCACGCCCTCATCCAGGAGCACGTGATGTTCGCCGACCTCGGCCTGGTCGTCGTCGACGAGCAGCACCGCTTCGGCGTCGAGCAACGAGATGCGTTGCGCGCCAAGGCAGTCCGCCCTCCGCATGTGCTGGTGATGACCGCGACACCGATCCCGCGCACGGTGGCGATGACCGTGTTCGGCGACATGGACACCTCGGTGCTGCGTGAGTTGCCGCGCGGCCGGCAGCCGATCACCAGCCATGTCGTTCCGGGCAGTCGGGAGTCGTGGATGACGCGGACCTGGCAGCGGGTGGCCGAGGAGGTCCGTGCCGGACATCAGGCCTACGTGGTCTGCCCGCGTATCGGGGATCCGATGAACGGCGCCGTCGAGGTGGCTTTCGAGGGCGAACCGCCGCCGGACTTCGAGGCATATGCCGAGGGCGAGGAGCCGGAGACCCCGCGTGAGCTGACCGGTGTGCACCAGCAGCTCGAACGCCTGCGCGGCGAGCCGGCGCTGCACGGCTTGCGGATCGAGATGCTGCACGGACGGATGTCCGCGGAGGACAAGGACGCGGTGATGCAGGCCTTCGGTGCCGGCGACATCGACGTGCTGGTCTCCACCACGGTCATCGAGGTCGGCGTCGACGTACCCAACGCGACCGTCATGGTGGTGATGGACGCCGACCGTTTCGGCATCTCGCAGCTGCATCAGCTGCGCGGCCGGGTGGGCCGCGGTGCCGCCGCCGGGCTGTGCCTGCTGGTCACCGAGACCGAGAACCCGCAGACCGTCGAACGGCTGGAAGCCGTGGCCGCCACCGCGGACGGCTTCCGGTTGGCCGACCTGGACCTGTCGCTGCGGCGGGAGGGCGACGTGCTCGGTGCTGCGCAGAGCGGCACCCGCTCCGGTCTACGACTGTTGCGGCTGAGTCACCCCTCGGATGTCGAGCTGATCGACTGCGCGCGCGAGGACGCCTCCGCGATCGTCGCATCCGACCCGGAGCTGCTCGGGCATCCGCGGCTCGCCGAGCTGGTCGCCGACCGGCTCAGCGAGGAGCAGGCGGCGTTCCTGGAGCGCGGATGACCCGTATCATCGCCGGGGCGGCGGGTGGCCGCCGGCTGCTGACTCCGCCGGGCGCGGGCACCCGGCCCACCTCGGACCGGGTGCGTGAAGCCGTCTTCGGCCGGCTGGAGCACCTCGACGCGATCACCGGCAGCCACGTGGTCGATCTGTATGCCGGCTCCGGCGCGCTGGCGCTGGAGGCGGTGTCGCGTGGTGCGTCGTCCGCGTTGCTCGTGGAGTCGGACCGCCGTGCCGCGGCGACGATCGACCAGAACGTGCGCCACCTCGGACTCGCGGGCGTTCAGGTGCGGACCGGCACGGTCGAGACACTGGTGCGGGCGCCGTTGACACCGGCTGCCGACCTGCTGTTCGTCGACCCGCCGTACGCCGTGAGCGATCCGGCGCTTGCGGACGTGCTCAGCCAGTTGGTCGACCACGACTCGCTGGCGCTCGACGCGGTCCTGGTGGTGGAGCGCTCGAGCCGGTCGGCCGAACCGCTGTGGCCGGCGGGTGTCGAACTCATCGGGCCGCGCAGATACGGCGAGACCACCTGCTGGTTCGCCGAGTTCGTGCCGCACGGAGACTCCGCGTAGGCCTCGCTGGTTAAGGTGCCTGACATGACCGGCAATCCACGGCGGTGCGTCTGCCCCGGCTCCTACGACCCGATCACGAACGGGCATCTGGACGTGATCACCCGCGCGAGTGCGTTGTATGACGACGTCGTCGTGGCCGTCCTGCACAACACCGCGAAGCAGGGGACGTTCGACCCGCAGGAGCGCGTCGACCTCATCGGCGCAGCAACCGCCGACCTGCCGAACGTCCGCGCTGCCGCGTTCGGCGACCGGCTCATCGTCGACGTATGTCGCGAACTCGGCGCCGGTGTGTTGGTCAAGGGCATCCGGGGACTGACCGACTATGAGTACGAACTCCCGATGGCGCTGATGAATCGCGAGATGTCGGGGCTCGAGACGCTGTTGCTGCCGGGAGACCCGGCATACACGCACTACTCCAGCTCGCTGATCCGGCTCATCGCCCAGCGCGGGGCCGACGTCAGCTCGATGGTTCCTCCGCCGGTGCTGGCGCCGCTGCTGGCTCGGCTCGGTTGAACCACCAGGTCGCGCCGAGGGTGCCCAGGATGCCGACCGCGATGTAGACGACCAGGCACAGCAGTGAACCGGTCAGGTGACGGCCGCCGAAGTAGACGATGTTGCGCACCGCGCTGGTGCCCGCGCCGTTCGGGATCAGTGGCCCGATGACCCGCCAGAAGCCGGGCAGCACGTCGGCCTGATAAGCGCCCCCCGCGGAGGGGTTGCCCAGAACCACGAAGACGAGGATCGTGACGCCGATGCCGACGATCCCGAACAGCGCCTCCATCGCGACCGTCACGGCGGCGCTGGCGAGCACCAGGAGTGTGCCGACACCCCAGAGCGCCCAGAAATGGCCGGTCAGCGCGCCGAGCAGCTGGTCGACCACGAGGGTGCCGAGCAGTCCGCTGAGCACGGCATACGGCAGCAGGCTCGTCAGGCGGCCGGCCGCCGCACCGAGCCCGCGCGGACGGGGGCTGCCGAGGATGCCGATCGCCGCCGCGACCAGGTAGCCGCCGACGATCCAACCGATGACGACGTAGAACCCGGTGAGGCCGCGCGCGTCGTGCGCCTGCAACGGCACCAGGTCGACGCTGTGCGCGCTGCGGTGTTGGGCCGACTCCACCTGCGCGATCGTCGCCTCCACGGCGGTCACGGTCGAGGAACCGCCGCCGCCGGCGACATACAGGGTGTCCTGGGTGCTGTCCGCGGACATGACCAGCGCGGCGCTGCTGTCGCCGGTGACCACGCGCTGCTTGGCGGCGTCCGCGGTGGGAGCTGCGGACGCCCGCAGCGGACGTCCGTGCAGTCCGTTGAGCTGGGCGACGACCTGCCCGGTTCGAGGGCCGGCCGCGACCGAGACGGTGATCTCGTGCGGGCTGGGGGAGTGGAATGCGCCCACGTAACTGAAGATGAAGGCGATCTGCAGGAAGAGCACTCCGGCGATCAGCAGCAGGGTGCGGGGAGACGCGGTCTGCCGCAGTTCCGCGGCGAAGGTGCTTTCCGGGCGGCCCGTCGCCGCGGCTGCGTGGCCTGCCTCGTGCTTGCCATGGTGCATCGGAGAATCCTTTGTCGATCGGTCTACTACAACTGTAGTTATCGTATGCCGCTCGCCGGTTTGGGAGACGGGCACCCGACCCGGTAACCTTGACCTTCGGTCTTGTCGTCCATGGCGAGATCGTGCCATGTCTCCTGCCGAACACCCCGGAAGATGCACACCGATACGCGACGCCCGCTGGCTCTGGACACCAAAGAGCTGCCGCGGCGACCCGGCCGGATGCTCGAGGGTGAGGTCCAGGTGGCAGCACCCGAACACTTCGGCACCGAGGTGATCGGCGTGCCGGAAGGTCAGCCGATGACCTTGCGGTTGCGCCTGGAATCGGTGATGGAGGGCGTTCTGGTCACCGGCACGGTGCACGCCACGGCGACCGGTGCTTGCGTGCGGTGCCTGGAACCCGTCGATCTGCCGATCGAGGTTCCGTTTCAGGAGCTGTTCGCCTACGCCGATCGAGCCGCCCGCCACCATGAGGTGGAGGACGGCGACGAAGAGGACGTGCACGAGCTGGACGGCGACCTCGCCGATCTGGAGCCCGTGCTGCGGGATGCGGTGGTGCCTGCACTGCCGTTCCAGCCGGTGTGCCGGGACGACTGCCCGGGTCTGTGCTCCGAGTGCGGAGCACGGCTCGCGGACGACCCGACGCACCACCACGAAGTGATCGACCCACGGTGGTCGGCGCTGGCACACCTCGCCGGCGGCGATGACGACACCGACAACGACGAGAAGAGGAATTGACGTGGCTGTCCCGAAGCGGAAGATGTCGCGCTCCAACACCCGGTCCCGCCGCGCGCAGTGGAAGGCGACCCCGGTTGCGCTGTCCACCTGCCCGCGGTGCAACGCGCCGAAGCAGTCGCACCAGGCCTGCCCGGCGTGCGGGACCTACAAGGACCGCCACTACAGCGCCGCGGAGCGCACCGAGCACCAGGCCTGACGGCCTCTTCGACGACGTGAGCCCGAGCAAGCGGCAGCGTCCCGAACTCGCGCAGCGGCCCGTCGCCGACCTCGCCCGGATCCTCGCAGAGCGATCCGGCGCGGTCGTCGACGAGTCGCTGCTTTCGCGCGCCCTCACCCATCGATCGTTCGCCTACGAGAACGGCGGCATACCGCACAACGAGCGACAGGAGTTCCTCGGGGACGCGGTGCTCGGGGTGATCGTGACCGATCACCTCTACCACGAGCACCCCGATCTGCCGGAGGGCCAACTGGCGAAGTTCCGTGCCGCCGTGGTCAACTCGCGCGCCCTGGCCAAGGTCGCCCGGCAACTGGACCTCGGGTCCTATCTGAAGCTGGGACGAGGTGAGGCGACCACCGGCGGCCGGGACAAGGACTCGATCCTCGCCGACACGATGGAAGCCGTGATCGGCACCGTCTACCTCTCCAGCGGGATCCCCGGAGCGACCTCGCTGATCCACAGCCTGATGGACACGTTGATCGAACAGTCCGCGACCCTGGGTGCCGGGCTCGACTGGAAGACCTCGCTGCAGGAGATCTCCTCGATGCTCGGCCTGGGCGTGCCCGTCTACCGCGTCGAGGAGGACGGGCCGGACCACGACAAGACGTTCACGGCAACCGTGCTGATCTCCGAGGAGGCACTCGGCCACGGTGTCGGACGCAACAAGAAGTCCGCCGAGCAGCAGGCAGCCGAGACCGCCTGGAAGACCCTCAAGCGGCGTGCCGACGCAGCCGAGGAAGCCGCCCGTCGCGCGCCGAGCGCCGGTAGTGCCTGAGCTTCCCGAGGTCGAGGTCGTCCGGCGCGGCATCGCCACCCACGTGGTCGGCCGGTCGCTCATCGACATACAGCTGTCCGGTCACCGGGTCGCCCGGCGGCATGTTCCCGGCCCCCTCGACCTGGCCGACCGGTTGCGCGGGCGCTCCGTCACCGCCGCCCTGCGCCGCGGGAAATACCTGTGGCTGGAGTTGGACGGCGCGGGGGAGGCCCTCGTCATACATCTGGGGATGAGTGGGCAACTCCTCGTCGAGGCCCCGGACGCGCCCCGGGAGAAGCACGCGCATGCGCTGCTGGACCTGTCCGACGGACGGCAACTGCGGTTCGTCGACCAACGCACCTTCGGCGGCCTGCAGTTGGTCTCCCTCGTGCCGGACCCGTTCGGTCCGGGCACCGTGCCCGACATCATCACGCACATCGCACCCGACCCGCTGGAGAGCGCGTTCGACCAGCAAGCCGTCGGCCGGGCGATGCGCCGCCGGCACACGCAGCTCAAACGCGCCCTGCTGGACCAGTCGCTGGTGTCCGGCATCGGCAACATCTACGCCGACGAGGCGTTGTGGCGCGCGCGCCTGCACGGTGAGCGGGCCACCGACCGGCTGACGGCGTCGGCGGTCCGCGGCGTGCTGGGCCACGCGGCCGCAGTGATGACCGAGGCACTGGGCCGTGGTGGGACCAGCTTCGACAGTCTCTACGTGGACGTCAACGGGGCCAGTGGCTACTTCGAACGATCGCTGAATGCCTATGGACGCCAAGGCAAACCGTGTCGCCGGTGCGGCACACCGATGGTGCGCGAGTCGTTCATGAATCGCTCCTCGTTCAGCTGTCCCCGGTGCCAGCGGCGCCCACGCGTCGTCGCCTGAGGCTGCTCCGGTTAGGTTGCCTCCATGACTGCATTGGAGCCGCGGACCCTGCCCACCGCCGACGAGGCCCTCGAGTGGGTCGGGCGGACCTGCGACGGCGGTCTGGAGCGGGCGCGCGCACTGGTGACGTCGTTCAAGAGCAGCCCGCCCAGGGACGCCTCGGAGGTGCTGCGCGCGTGGAACGACATCCATGTGGCGCTCGCCGACGCTGCGGGCATCGCCGGGGTGTATGCCGAGGCCGACCCCAGCTCGGCGGTGCGTAGTGCGGCCGAGACGGCGATGCAGCGCCTCGACGCCTTCTCCACCGAGCTCGGCATGGACCGGGACGTGTTCGCCATCCTCTCGGCCCTCGACCCCTCCGGTCTGGACGGCCCGGCGCGACGGTTCCTGGACCGTGCGCTGCGCGATTTCCGCCGCAGCGGCGTCGACCGCGACGAACAGACCCGGGCCCGGCTCAGCGAGCTGGCCGAGCTGGAGTTGAGGGCCAGCCAACTGCACAGCAAGAACATCCGCGAAGGGGTGCGATCGATCGCGGTGCCGCCGGAGGCACTCGCCGGTATGCCGCAGGACTGGCTGGCTGCCCATCCGGTCGGCGACGACGGATTGGTGACCGTGACCACCGACTACCCCGACGCCATACCGCTGATCACGTTCTGCAGCGATGCCGCAACCCGCATGGCGATGACTCTGGAGCGTCTCAACGTCGCCTGGCCGGCCAACGACGAGGTGTTGCAGCGACTCCTCGAACTGCGCGCCGAGCATGCGCGGCTGCTCGGATACGACACCTGGGCCGATTTCGACGCCGAGGTCAAGATGATCGGAAACGCCTCTGCCATCAGTGAATTCATCGACAGGATCACCGCCGCTGCCGCCGACAGTGCGGCGCGCGACAAGGCCGTCCTCCTGGCACGGCTACAGCAGGACGCACCGGAGGCCACCGACATCTCCTCGCCGGACCTGACCTTCTACTCCGAGCTTGTCCGCAAGGAGCAGTACGCCGTCGACGCGCAGCAGGTGCGTACCTATTTCTCGTTCGGCAAGGTCCGGCAGGGGCTGCTCGACGTGACCGGGCGGCTCTTCGGTATCGCGTTCGAGCCGGTCGACGACGCGGTCACCTGGCACGAGGACGTGGCGCCGTACGACGTGCTGCGCGACGGGACCCGCATCGGGCGGATCTATCTGGACCTGCACCCCCGCGACGGCAAGTACAAGCACGCCGCGCAGTTCGACCTGCGCGGAGGCCTGCGCGACCGGCAGCTGCCCGAGGGCGTGCTGATGTGCAACTTCGGCCGTGGCCTGATGGAGCACGACGAGGTCGTGACGCTCTTCCACGAGTTCGGACACCTGATCCATCACGTGCTGGGCGGTGACCAGGAGTGGATCACCTTCGCCGGCGTCGCGACCGAGTGGGACTTCGTCGAGGCGCCGAGCCAGATGCTCGAGGAATGGGCTTGGGACGCCGACATTCTCGCCACCTTCGCGACCAACGAGGCGGGCGAGACGATCCCGGCCGAACTCGTCAGCAAGATGCGCCGCGCCGACGACTTCGGCAAGGGCTTCCAGGCGCGGACCCAGATGTTCTACGCGGCGCTGTCGCTCAACCTCCACCTCCGGCGGTATGACGACCTGACCGCCGTGGTGCAGGAACTGCAGGCGGAATACTCCGTCTTCCCCTATGTGCCGGACACCCATTTCCATTGCGCGTTCGGCCATTTGGACGGTTACAGCTCCGGTTACTACACCTACATGTGGTCGCTGGTCATCGCCAAGGACATGTTCAGCGCGTTCGACCCGACCGATCTGTACAACGCCGAGGTCGCCGGACGCTACCGGGACAAGGTGCTGGTCCCGGGTGGCAGCAAGGACGCGGCGGACCTGGTGGCCGACTTCCTCGGCCGCCCCTACACCTTCGACGCCTACGCGGCGTGGCTGGCTGAGTGAGCCGTCGCTCGCGCCCGCGAGTGATCATCGCGGGCATCGGCACGGAATCGTCGTCGTTCGCGCCGCACCGGACCACGTTGCGGGACTTCGGTGTTCGCGAGGGCGAGCGGGTGCTCGAGCGGTTCCCGGCGATCGCGCGCGGCGCACTCGACGAGGTCGAGTTCGTGCCGGGGCCGGTCGCCCGGGCACTTCCGGGCGGCGCCGTGACACGACCGGCGTATGACGCCCTGGTCGACCGTGTGCTGCACAGCGTGCGGCAAGGAGCGCCCTGGAACGGCGTGCTGCTCGACATCCACGGCGCCATGCTGGTCGACGGACTCGATGATGCCGAGGCCGATCTGGCTCGGCGCGTGCGCCAGGCGGCCGGTGGCGAACCGGTGGTGATGAGCGCGGCCATGGACCTGCACGGCAACGTGTCACGGGACTTCGCCGCCCAGGTCGACCTGCCCACGTGCTACCGGACCGCTCCGCACATCGACGAGTGCGACACACGCGACCGGGCCGCCCGGCTGCTGGTGCGTGCGCTCACCGGTGCCGTCCGTTCGGTGCGCGCGTGGTGCCGGATCCCGGTGGCGTTGCCGGGTGAGAAGACCTCCACCCGGGTCGAACCGGCGGCATCCCTGTACCGCTCACTGCCCGACGTCCCAGGCGGTGTGTGGGAGGCCGCCCTGTGGGTGGGTTATGCCTGGGCGGACGAGCCCCGCACCGCCGCCGCGGCCGTGGTGATCGGTGACGATCCTGGCGCCATACAGCGTGCGTGTGGGTCGTTGGCAGGCCGGTTCGTCGCCCGGCGGGACGACTTCCGGTTCTGCGGGCCGGCCGGCGGCCTGAGGTGGGCACTGGGCCGCGCGGCCGATGCCGCGGCCGGCGGACTCGCCGGTCCGTTCTTCATCAGCGACACCGGGGACAACCCGACGGCGGGCGGATCGGGTGACGTGGCCACGACGCTCGCCGCCCTGATCACCGATACTCGCGTGACGGACGGCCCCGGCGAGGCGGTCTGGAGCGCATTGGTCGATCCAGCGGGCGTGCGGGCGGCGCGCGCTGGCGGCGTCGGCAGCAGCTTCGACCGCACGGTCGGTGGCTGTTTCGGCTGGCCGGGTCAGGTGCGGCTGCGCGGGGTCGTCGACCGGGTGGTGAGCGACGTTGCCGGCGACGTCGCGGTGGTCCGGTCCGGCCGACTGCAGGTGGTGCTGACCACCCGGCGAACGCCCTTCCACACACCGGACGACTATCGGCGTGCCGGCATCGACCTCGCACGAACTCGGCTGGTGGTGAACAAGATCGGCTATCTCGAGCCGCGTCTGCACGAGGTTGCAGCGGGCGGGGTCATGGCGTTGACGGACGGCCCGGTGGATCAACGGATCGACCGGCTGAGCTACTCCCGCATCAGCCGTCCCCTGCATCCCTTCGACGTGGTGCGCGACGGCTGGGAGCCCGACGTCGAACTCTTCCGCCCGCACGCCTCGCACTGATCAGCTGCGGCCCTCGGCGTGCACCATGTCGGCGGCGGTACGGACCGACTGCGAGGACACCGGTCGGTCCCACGTGCCGTCCTCGCGCACGCTG
Source organism: Flexivirga sp. (assembly GCF_051955415.1). Lineage (NCBI taxonomy): Bacteria > Bacillati > Actinomycetota > Actinomycetes > Micrococcales > Dermacoccaceae > Flexivirga > Flexivirga sp. The sequence goes on along the minus strand of NZ_JBQCGS010000035.1, from coordinate 39,705 downwards.
CGACCCAGGTGAACGCCGCGCGCGCCGGCCGTGAGGAGCGCGGGGAGGTTGCCAAGGGTCACGCCGCCACCGATCAGCAGGAAGGCGGCGAGGTCCGGGTCGCGCAGAACCGCCCGAAGCCGCGGCATGCCGGCATCGACGCCGGCCGGGTCGCCAGCGGTCAGGACCTGGTCGCAGCCGGGCAGCAACACCGCCGCGGTGGACGCGGCCAGCAGGTCCGGTGCATCGTCCAGCGCGCGATGGAAGGTCCACCGTCGCCCGCCGAACGCCGCAATGACCGGCTCCAGGGCCAGGGAGGGCACTCCGGGCAGGTCGATGCCTCCGCACACGAACTCCGTTGCCATCGGCAGGGATTCGACGTCCCGGCACAGCGTCGCTGCCATATGTTCGCTGAGCGCGTGCGACTCGGTGCGCCGAACCATCACGCGGACCGGCAGGTCGGTGGCCGCGAGGACAGCGCTGACGGTGCCCGGCGACGGAGTCATTCCGCCGCGCCGCGGATCGGCGACCAGCTCGAGGCGATCTGCCCCGCCGTCGGCCGCCGCACGGGCATCCGCCACATCGGTCACGATCACTTCCAGCATCCCGCTCATGGCTCTCATTCTGGGCCCCATGCCACGGCGAGCAGGCAGGTGGCAGGCTTGGCCCATGACACAGACGTCTTCCGTGGTTGAGCAGGTCAAGAAGCAGTTGTTCATCGGTGGCACCTGGAGGGACGCCGAAGGCGGCGCGACACTCGAGGTCGACAATCCGGCGACCGGTGGCGCGTTGGCACGGGTGGCCGACGCCTCGGTCGCCGACGGCGCCGCCGCCTTGACGGCCGCGTCCGAGGCTCAGGCGGAGTGGGCGCGTTCCGCGCCGCGTGATCGCAGCGAGATCCTTCGTGCGGCATACGAGTTGATCGTCGAGCGCACGGACGCATTCGCCGAACTGATGACCCTGGAGATGGGCAAGCCACTGGCCGAAGCCCGCGGCGAGGTGGCCTACGGCTCGGAGTTCTTCCGGTGGTTCGCCGAGGAGGCGGTCCGCGTCTCGGGGCGCTACTCCGTGGCGCCGAACGGCGCGACGCGGCTGATGACGATGAAGCAGCCCGTCGGACCGACGCTGATGATCACGCCATGGAACTTCCCGCTGGCCATGGGCACGCGCAAGATCGGCCCGGCCATCGCGGCTGGATGCACGATGGTCGTCAAGCCGGCCGCCGAGACGCCGTTGTCGATGCTCTACCTCGCGCAGGTGCTGGAGGAGGTCGGCCTACCCGCTGGGGTCCTCAACGTCGTGACCACCAGCAACAGCGGTGGGGTCATGGAACCGCTCATCCGCGACCCGCGGTCTCGGAAGCTGACCTTCACCGGGTCCACCCAGGTGGGCCGGACCCTGATCGAACAGTCCGCGCAGCAGGTGCTGCGGGTGTCGATGGAGTTGGGCGGCAACGCGCCGTTCATCGTCTTCGACGACGCCGACATCGATGCGGCGGTGAACGGCGCGATGCTCGCCAAGATGCGCAACATCGGCGAGGCGTGCACAGCGGCCAACCGCTTCTTCGTGCACGCCGACGTCGCCGCCGAGTTCAGTGAGAAGTTCGCGGCCCGGATGTCGTCGCTGACCGTCGGTGACGGTATGACCGACGGTGTCGACGTCGGGCCGCTGATCAACGCCAAGGCCGTCGACAAGGTCACGAACTTGGTCGCGGACGCGACGGAGCGCGGAGCGCGCGTCGTGACCGGCGGCGGCAAGGGTGACGGGGCGGGCTACTTCTTCAACCCGACGGTGATCACCGGCCTGCCCGGTGACGCTGCGATGGCTCGCGAAGAGATCTTCGGGCCGGTTGCCGCCATCCAGACCTTCACTGACGAGGACGACGTCATCCGTCGAGCCAACGACACCGAATACGGACTGGTCGGCTACTTCTTCACCCGCGACTACGCCCGCGTGCTGCGCGTCAGCGAGGCGCTGGACTACGGCATGGTCGGCGTCAACCAGGGCGTGGTGTCCAACCCGGCAGCACCCTTCGGCGGCGTGAAGGCCAGCGGTTTCGGACGTGAGGGCGGCTTCGAGGGCATCGAGGAGTACCTCGAGACCAAGTACGTCGGACTGGCTCTCTGAGTCGAGCAGCCGTCACGGTGCGGCCTGTGGACAACTTCTGCGGCTGATCGGCACCCGGTCCTACCCTCGGTGCGAGACGAGGAAGGGAGCCGGGATGGGACTGCTCACAGTGGACCCGCGCACCGTGACGGCGGCGTCGTCGACGCTGAGATCCGCGGCGGACCATGGGATGCCGGCGCTGGCTCGCGCGATCGTCGACGACCTGCGCGCCGGCCTCGCGGGTGACAGCGATGGCACCGAGGACTTCCTGACCGCTGTGCCGCTCCTCGTCGGCGCGGTCTGCGCGGCGGTGGAGACGACGGCGACCGAGCTGGACGCAGCCGCGAACGGCTACACGCGCACCGACTGGTTGGTCCGGGTAGCCCTCGCAGGGCCGCGATGAGACCGCTCGACGGTGACCCGGAGCTGCTGGCGCGCGCCGGTCGGCGCAGCCTCGCGCTGGTGACGGAGCTCGACAGGCTGCGCGGCGCCCTGCGGAGGGCGACGGAAGTCACGGCGAGCCGATGGTCGGGCGCCGGAGCCGCGGCCTTCGCCACCGCAGCCGGCCGACATGGCGCCCTGGTGACGGATGCCGCAGCGGTGATCGAGCGGATCGGCGTGCTGACATCCGGCTTCGCGCACGAACTCGGCGACGCCCAGCTGCGCGCCCGTTCATTGCCGCCGGACGCCACCACCGAGCGACGCCTGGTGGAGGAAGCGATGGCCCTTTCCCGGACCAGGTTCCAACGGCAACTCATGGCGCTGCAGTCCGAGGCGACCCGACTGTTGCTGGGCGGGCCGTCCGGCCCGCCACGATGGACCGGACCCGTGCGGCCACCGGTGGGACGGCGGAACCGGCGAGGGCCGATCCAGCCGCCGCGGTGGACCGGGCCGGTGCGGCCGCCCCGCGACTGGACCCCGCCGCACGGGTCGATCAAGCTGTTGCCGGCACCGGCGGACCGGACCGGCGGTGCCGCCCGGCTCCCGTGGACGCCGCCGTGGCGCACGCCTGCCGGCATCCAGCCCCCGCCGACGCGCGTGCACCCGATCGGCGGGCGCGTATGAGACGCGCCACACAGCCGCTGGTGCGCTTCACCGACGAAGAGCTCGCCCTGTTCGGCGCCGAGCACCCGGTCGTCGACATGCCCTACCTGGGCGGACTGGACGAGCGCGAGCGCCAGCTGGCGCTCCAGGTCGCCTATCGCTCCCTGTGCTCGCACGGCGCCGTCGCGGTCGACGGCGGATCGGGCATGGAGCTGCCCGAGGACGTGGTGACGATGCTCCAGGTGCGCGAGTGCTCCACGGCGACGCTGTTGATCAGCAAGGCGACGGCTGATCTCGGCGTGCTGCGCTATCACCATCTGGGCACCGAGGTCGTCGTGCTGGAGGACGTGACCGACGGTGGTGCCCACGAATTCCGGCTGATCAGTCCGGACGCCCTCCCGGGCGAGGTCGACGCGTTCTGCACGATCGACGGCGCGCGCGACGGTGAGGGCGCCCCGGTGACCATCTCGTCGGCAGCCCTTCAAGCCGGCGGCCTGGCGCCCGAGCTGTGGGGCGAAGGCATTGCTCAGCTGGATGCCACCGTATGGCGCGCAACGGTCGACCGGCGCGGCGAACAGGTGCTGCTCGGGTTTCTGCTCGGCACTGCGGGGAGTTGGTCCCACCGGCGGACGGCGATGCCCGACGAGGACCCGGCACGGCAGCTGCAGCTGCAACCGGCACAGGTCAGTTCGGTAGGTGCTCGCATCATGCGCGAGTTCCTCGGCGAGGGGCAGATTCCAGCGTCGGACGAATGGCATTTAATGAGAGCGTGATTCAACTCTTAAAAACGTTGCAATTGCAACGTCACGAGAGAGACACAAACTGTATTTGCACTTTGTCGCACATCGGCGGCGCTAGAGTGCGTGGCATGGCGACCGTGATCGAGAGCAAGGGCAAGACAGGCACGACCTACCGCGTGCGAACGCGCGACGAGCGGGGGCGACAGACGACGGAGACCTTTCGCGCGCGCAAGGACGCCGAGAGCTTCGCGCGTCAAGTGGAGTTGATCGGCGGACCGGCAGCGATTCGCCTCCGGACCGAGCGCGAGGGCGCCGGGGTCGTCTACGTGCCGACGCTGGGCGAGTGGCTGCCGAAGCACACAGAGCAGCTGACGGGCGTCACCGAGCGGACACGCGTCGACTACCACTCTCGCGCGCGCCTCTACTGGCAGGACTTGACGCCGCTGGACGCAATCACCCGCGAGCACGTCGCGGGTTTGGTCAACGGGCTAGAGCGGCAGGGGCTCGCGGCCGGAACGATCAAGACCATCGTTCGCGCGCTGTCTGCGGTGCTGAATTCGGCGATCCTTGCGGGGCACATCGACCGCAATCCGTGCAAGGGCACAAGGTTGCCGCGTGCTCGGGAGGCCGAGAGCGGGCAGGCAGAGCGATTCTTGACGCCTGCCGAATATCGGCGACTCATCGCCGCGATTCCCGAGCGAGACCGGCCGCTAGCGGCGTTGCTCTTCGGCTCGGGCTTGCGCTGGGGCGAAGCGACGGCGCTCACGGTCGGTGATGTGACGCTAGGCGCGCTGTCCACTGTGCGCGTGTCGAAGGCGTGGAAGTCGACGCCTGGCAAGGCGCCCGTGATCGGGGCGCCCAAGTCGCGCAAGTCGCGCCGAATCGCGTTGCTGTCCGACGACGCTGCAGAGCTCGTAGCGCCGCTCCTCGACCGCGAGCCGGGCGCGTTGTTGTTCACTGCCAAGCGTGGGGGCGTTGTCTGGCCGGGCACCTGGCGCGAGCGGGTGTGGGTGCCCGCGTGCATCGCTGCTGGGCTGGCGAGTCCGCGCGTGGAGGGCGAGAAGTACGCATACGACGGGCCGCGTATTCACGACGCACGGCACTCGCACGCGTCATGGTTGATCAGCAACGGGGCGACCCTCGAAATGGTGCAGGACCAACTAGGACATGAGTCGATTCTGACGACGCGACAGGTTTACGGGCACCTACTGCCGGAGACGCGTAATCGGCTCGCCGAGGCGTTGCGCTCTGCCATGTCGCCGACGGTCACCGGGCCGAAGGCGATAGCAGGGCCGAGCGCGTAGGCACACCGAGCGCCAGGCGCCCGACTCCCTCTCGCGAGGACGTCGGGCGCCTTTTGTGTGCAAGGCCGTAGGTGCGCGACCTGCAGTTATGTGTAACGCAATCACGATTGGTTGGCGTTGATCATCGCTCGTGGTCCACTAAGCACCCGGTCGGAAGGGACACAACGGCCACAAGCGCCACTGCTCAGCTCGGCACTAAAACGCTCTCGCGAGCAGTGTGCGCACGTTCTTTGACAACTCCACAGTGAAAACGCAACACAGCTAGGCAGCGCGCCCGAGCGGCTTAGCAATCCAATAACCGCAACCAACTACATAGAGAAACTATGCATAAACAAAGGATTGAACCATGACGAGCACCAACGAAAGCATCTATATGACGGTGGCCGAGGTCGCCGAGCTCTACAAATGTTCGCCGAAGTCAATTCGGCGTCGGGTCGCTGACGGCTCGCTGCCCGCGATCACGCTCGGCGAGCGGACTATGCGCATAGCGCGAGCTGACGCCGTGGCGCTGGCAGTACCAGTCTCGACCGGCCGCAACGCGTGAGCACTGAGACGCACGAGAGCGCCGCGACTGAAGGCGGCAGCGGCGCCGAAGAGGCTGAATCACCAACAAGCGCAACGGTCGAAGGCGTGCAAGACAGGTATGCACGCGCCGCGCCCCTCTACCGTGCGGCAGGCTGGCCGGGCGTGTTACCGCTGCCCTATGGCGCGAAAACGCCTGTGCCTAAAGGGTTTACGGGCACTGCCGGGGTCGATCCGAGCGGCGCAGACGTTGCGGCATGGTGCGAAGATCAACCGAGCGCCAACCTCGCGTTGCGCATGCCTGCCGATGTGCTGGGCGTCGACGTCGACCACCACGACGACAAGCGCGGAGGCGACACGCTCGCGGACCTAGAGCGCGAGCTCGGCGCCTTGCCTCCGACGTGGCGCTCTACCTCGCGCGGGGCAGGCGTGGCCGGAATACGGCTCTACAGAGTTCCCGAAGGCTTGCGCTGGCCGGGCGTGCTCGGCAAGGACATAGACACCGTGCGACGCGAGCACCGCTACGTCGTGGCGTGGCCGAGCGTGCATCCCGAAGGTGGCGCGTACCAATGGATTTCGCCTGACGGCAACGTGTCCGACGGTCTGCCAGGCGTCGGCGAGCTGCCCGCGCTGCCTAACGAGTGGGTGCAGCACTTCACCCGTGGCGAACTTGCCACGCTGCAGAGCAAGGCCGACGTGAGCGACCAGGACGCGCGCGCGTGGCTCACCCGGCACAACGAGACGACCGAGCCGTGCGCGCGCGTTAGAGGGGCGTTGGCGGAATCGCTAGCGAGCTTCGGCAACGGCTCACGCCATGAGTGGGCGCTGAGCGTGACCAATCGACTGTGCCACCTCGCGGGGGAGGGCCACCAGGGCGTGCCTGGCGCGCTCAGCGAGCTCGGGCACAAGTTCGCCGAGTCCGTGTCGGCCGACCGTGCGGGCGCGGTCGCAGAGTGGGACCGGGCCGTATCGGGCGCCGTAGCCCTCGTGGTCGCTCAGGCCGGTGACGCTCCGCGCGAGTCGTGCCAGGTGCCCGCGAGCGGCGTTGCGTCGATCCTGGCCGGCAAATGCGTAGACCCGCTGCTAAGCGTGCCGAGCGCACAAGACGCCGAGAGCGTGAACACCGCTGAAAAGCAAGAGGATTCGGCCATGCTGCCGATTCCCGAGGGCGTACCCGAGTCATACCGGGCAACCTTCGAGCGCGCCTATTGGGAACACAGCGCGCGCGAGTGGGCCAAGGCAGCGCACCGCGAGCAACCCGTGAGCGAGCCGAGCGACTTCGGCGAATGCACCATTGCGGAAGCACTCACCATGGACGCGCCAGCGTTCCGCGTGGCCGATGTGATGCCGTCCGACGCGTCGACTTTGCTCATCGCGCAAGCCAAGGCAGGCAAAACGACAATGGCACTCAATCTCGCGCGTGCACTCATCGAAGGTGGCAAGTTCCTAGCCCGATTCGCGGTGCTGCCGATCGAGTCAACGGCACGCGTGGCGCTGCTCAACTTCGAGGTGAACGGGCGCACGCTGGCGGGCTGGGCGGACCGGCACGGGATCGACCGCGAGCGGATCGTCTTATTCAACCTTCGAGGGATGCCTAATCCGTTGGGCGTGCCAGCCGAGCGGTCACGGCTCGCGGCTCGCTTGCGTGAGCTCAAGGTAGAGACGCTCATCGTCGACCCCTTCGCGAACGCCTACGCCGGAGCAGGCGACCAAGACAACAACTCGGAAGTCTCACGGTGGCTTATCGACCTGGCAGCGTTCGCGCGCGCGGAGGCCGGGTGTCGTGACCTCATCCTGACGGCTCACGCAGGGCACGCGGGGCAACGGGTGCGCGGTGCGTCGGCGCTCAATGACTGGCCCGACGCTATTTGGACGCTGACGGTAGAGGACGACGGATCGCGCTACTTCAAGGCGACCGGCCGAGACGTTGACGTCGCGCAAGATCGGCTCTCGTTCGATCCCGAGACGTCGACGCTCTCGCTTACCGGGCTCGGCTCGGCGAAGGACGCGCGGAAGGCGCAAGCCGTGCTCGAGCTGGCATCGACCGTCGAAGCGCTCTTGCATCGGCACCCGGCAGGCATGACGTCGCGCGAGGTTCGCCAAGCGTTGCGCGACGAGGGCGAGCCATTCCGCAACGGTGACGACTCGCGCGCGTTGGCGATGCTGACTGAGCAAGGGCTCGCGCGGGTAGAGGTCGACGGGCGCAGGCAGACGTATTTCAGCGTCAAGTAGCAACACTGCCGAGCCGATGGGCCGACCTATTGGCCCAAACCTATTGGCACAACTACCGCCGAGCCCATAGGTCGCAGAATTTCAACGATTTTAGACGTTTCCGACCTATGGGCTCGGCTGGCCCGCTATGTGCCCAAGGTGCTTTCCCTATTGGCCCCCACGCCGATATAGGCGTGGGCCATGGGCACACAGAAAAACGATGGGCCGAACCATCAACTAAGGCATACCTAACAAGGGAGAAACAAGCATGACTGGCACCACCACTACCCCCCGCGCGAGCAACGACGACCAGGGCGACCAGGCGCCGCGCGTGCTCGTCTACCTCGCCAGCGAAGCTATCCGCGTGCGAGAGCGTCTACTCGCCAAGCTCGCCGAAGCTGGCGCCGAGGGCATCGCGCGCGGACAACTGCGGAAGAGCTTCAAGTCGACCGAGCGCCCCGTCTTCGATGTCGTGCTCGGGGAAATGCTCGCGGATGGAGAAGCCGAAGAGCTCGCGTATCAGCCAGCGCGCGGCCCGCGACGCAAGCTCATTCGAGCACTCGACCCCGAAGGCGACCAGGCGCCGCGTGCGTCAATACGCGTGGCCGTCGCCGAGCTCGCGGCGGCTCTGTCCGCTGGCGAGAGTGACGCTGAGCTCTCCCACCGCGTGAAAGAGACGGCGCGACCGTTGTTCACCGAGGCGCGCGACGACAAGGCCGATATCGACGCCGCGAAGGTTGCCGCTATCTCGCTGGCGTGCCAGCGCGGGCACGTCAGCGTGGGCGACCTATGGGACGAGCTCGGCTGCGTCGATTACATGCCTCTCATCGCGCTCGGGTCGCTGTGCCACTCGGGCGTGCTGGACCGGCTCGAATTCGTTGGCAAGGACGGCGAGACATGCGCGCGCTACGTGCTCGCTGCTAATCGACCCGAGCGGCTGGCCGCTGCCAAGTCCGAGCGGGTACGCGAGAAGCTGGCCGATCTCGGTGTCTTCGGCAAGCCTGACGCGCTGGGCGTGCCCTTCCGCGCGCGTGGCGCCGATGGTCGGGTGCGCACTCTCGTTTGGCGCGAGGCTGCGAGCGTGACCGGGCAGGAGGCGGCAGAGTGAACGCCCGCGAGCGGCTGGCCGTCGAGATCGTGAGCTTGGCGCCCGGCGAGCGCCTGCCGTGTGGCAGCTCAGACCGTGCGCTGTGGACGTCGGAAGACGCCACGGAGCGGGCGCGCGCTGCTCGGGCGTGCCTGGCTTGCCCTGTCGTCGTCGCGTGCTGCGAGGCTGGCGCCGACGAGACCACGGGCGTGTGGGGAGGCGTCGACCGCGAGGCGTCGGACGCGGGCGCCGTGCGCGAGTGCCGAGCGGATGCCGCATGACGCACAAGCAACGCGAGATTCGGCGCGTCGACATACGCGCGAAGAACCTCACGACGCGCCAGGCATCACGCCGCGCGACCCGTCGCCAGCAACGTGCCGGGCGACGATGGGCACAAGAGCAGGCGAAGGCGTTCCCGAGCTGAGTTCTGCGAATTGTTGCAAGGCGCGCTGAGCGCCGTAAATGGCCCGAGGTATCTGACTACTGGGGCAGGCTGAAAGTCGCGTAGGTGGCCGCACAGTGTGTTCTATCGCCACGCCTGGCGCAATCACCCGACATGCATTATTGAATGCGTCGCGGTGCTCGCGCTAGGCGTGGCGCTGTCGGCGCCAGTCAAACGCGAGGCCACTGCAGAGCTCGCGCGCCATGAGCTCGCAGGAGTAACCCGCGTGAGCACTCAATATCCCAAGAACTAAACCGCGTGCTATTCACGAGTACTGTCTGCCCTATTCACCTAAAGAATGCACGGTGGCCGGCTCTCGTGGCAGTTCCTATTGCAAAGAGAAGAAACGAATAATCAACAACTCATCACCAAAGAACTAACTAACTACTCACAAGCAAGCGAGCCGCCAAGCTCGAAAGGCGACGCATTCCACGCCTCGCACGTCATGGAATGAACCTCCGCGCGTGCCCTAAAAACGCTGCAATTCCAACGAATGCGGCGCCCTATTTTTGAGCATACCCTAGGGGGGTACCGTGAACTTCGCGAGAGTGCGGCCGGACCCCGACCCCTCTGCGGCTTTCTCTCCCCACGATTTTTACCCGTCCCGGAACCAAAAAGGCGCCGCTAAATGTCCCGGAAACAAGCGGAAAACCGGCCATAACCGTTGCAATTTCCGTGTTCTATCTGGGACAAATGCAGGACTAAACGTGATTATTTGTGTACATTCTGCGCCTATTTCTTGGAACTGTGACGCCCTAGATATAGCCTCTGAAGCGTCGAATTCGACCAGTTAGCCGTGAGGGCCAGGCCCGACCGCCTCGCGCGCGAGCTCCACCGGGGCCGCACCTGTGAGACATGAGACGCCGTGATCCCAAGCGCACATATGCGCGTGGTCGATCCGCTTTCACTCTCCGTATCGCTGCCCAAATTCGGCAGCCAATTCCGAAATGGAACCAAAACCAAATGACTGACGCTTTGCTTACTCGCTTCGACGACCAGATCGCCGACGCCAAGGAAAAGATGGGCGAAATCCTCGACCGCGCCCAAAACGATGGGAACCGCGCGCTGAAGAACTCCGAGGTTCGCGAGTATGACCGGCAAGAGAGCCTCGTTGACTCGCTGGAAGCGAACCGCGCCGTGATGGCTGGCACTATCGCCAAGGAAGACGCCGCGCGAGCGCGCCACGATGCGCACGTTGCCCGCGTTGAGGTCCACTCCCGCGAGCTCGGGGTGACGGGGGACGTTGAGCGCTCCCGCAACGAATACGCCCGGATGGGTGGTGTCTACCTGCCCGAAAATGGTTACAGCTTCTTCAAGGACATGTGCCGCGCGCGCTCGGGCGACTACGAGAGCGCCCAGCGGCTCGCCGAAGATGCCAGCCGCACGCGCGCGCTCAGCACCACCAACAGCGCCGCGGGCGAGTTCGTGCCGCCGCTGTGGCTGGTAGACCAGTTCGTCCAGCTCGCCAGGCCGGGCCGTGTGACCGCCGACGTGCTCCGCCGTGAGGCGCTGCCTGCCGGTACTGACTCGATCAACGTTCCGAAGATCGCTACCGGCTCGAACGTCGCACAGCAGGCCGCACAGAACACCGCCATTTCGCAGGTCGACATGACCACTTCGAGCGTGACCGCTCCCGTGATCACGCTCGCGGGTGCTCAGGTCGTTTCGTCGCAGCTTGTCGAGCAGTCGCCGATCGACGTCGACCGCATGGTGATCGGCGATCTCGCGGCCGACTACGCGCGTGCGCTGAATCTTGCGATCCTGACGGGCTCGGGCTCGGGTGGCCAGATTGAGGGGCTGCAGTCGGTGGCGACCGCAGTTCCCTACACCGCGACCACGCCGAGCAGCGAAGGCGTCATTCAGACTGTCGCTCAGGCGCTCGCCACCGTGGCGCAGAACCGTTACGCGCCCGCGACGCACATCCTGATGACTCCGACCCGCTGGGCGTCGCTGCTGGCCGCTACCGATTCGACGGGGCGCCCGATGGTTGTCGCCGACGGCATCGGGCTCAACGCGTTCGGTGGCCAGTCCATCGCGGGCGCTCAGGGCCGCGTCGGCACGCTGCTCGGGCTGCCTGTGTTTGTCGATCCGTCGATTCCGTCCGACCTCGGCGCGGGCACCAACCAGGACGAGATCTTTGTTCTCCGCGCGGAAGACTCGATCCTCTACGAGTCCGATATTCACGTCGGCGCCTTCGAGCAGACCTACGCGTCCCAGCTCTCGTGGTTGGTCCGCGTGCACGCTTACGTGGCGCTGGCGCACCGCCAGCCGAAGAGTGTCGCTGTGGTGAGCGGAACGGGCATGACTACGCCCGTCTTCGGCAAGTAGTCGACCGAACTTCCAAGCCTGGCAAGGGTTTTCAGCCTTTCGCCCTTGCCAGGCTTGGGCAATCAACGCGCCCCGCGCTCTGGCTCTCCCACCAGGCGCGGGGCGCGCCGCTGTGACGACTTGGATATGAATAGTACAGCTATATACTTCCCTGGTCGCAATGCTCCGAACGCCGCGCGACAACCTTTGCTAGTCAAGAGCGGCTCGGACACGGCAGCGCACGCCGTGTTTCGCCAAGTGCGTAGGTGGCGGCGTGCGCCACAGAGAAGCAAGCGCGTAGGTGGCGGCGTGCGCCACAGGGAAGCAAGCGCGTAGGTGGCCCGGTCTGGCCACACTTGCTAATCAGACTTCGCGCGCGAGAGCCGACATGCTTCGCGCGCATGGGAACGCCCCCGAGTGATCACGTCACTCGGGGGCGTTTTCGTCGCCTGGCGAGCGTTACCGAGCTCGCGCCGGAGAGCTGCCAGGCGTTGCACGCTCATCGCCTGCGGGCGCGAGCTCCGCGAGCTTGCGATTCTCGACCTGCAGCTCTGTGCGCCAGCGCACCTCGAAGCCGAGCAGGTCTTCGAGCTGGGCTATCTCCCTGCGGAGCTGGCGACGTGTCGTGATGCCCATGAGTTCCCCTTGCCGTAGTGGCTCGCACCGCGCGAGCCTGACGCTGCGCAAGCTACGGCGCAGCGTGGCGCTGTACGTGGCCGGGTGTCCCCGTGAGGTCCGAGGCACCTAAAAGAGAGACTGCATCGATCTATGCCGGGCGAGCCTGCGCGCGTTGCGCTTCGCCCTCAAGTGCATGTAGCGAGCGCGGACGGGATGAGCGAGGTATGCCCCAAGGATGAGATGGAGGTCTGTGCTCCTGGCGCCGAGTTCGTCGAGGCTAAACCCGGAGCCTAGTGGGGCGTCGCCGCGATTCTTCCGCTTGCGTTCCAGGCCTTCTGTGATCATCAGAGGCATGTGGAGGCGTGCATAAACTGACGGGACGCCGAGTGCATACAACGTTCCACGCAAGTCCAAGAAGTCGTTGGTGACGTCGTTGACCGACCCCGGGCCAGCCGCAAGATTGAGACACAAGTTCATCTGCTGGAGGGCCTTGCTTATGAGCTCGCGACGAGCCGAGTTCTTCGCGCCGACGTAGCCAAGGAAGCTACCCGCAAGGCCTGAAACGATGCCGACGACGCTACTTGCCAGAATCTGTGACCAGTCCATGAGGTCATCATCACGGTGAGGGCCACGTTCGCGGGTGCGGCTCGCGGCATCAGGCGTGCCCGCTTGAGCTCCGCTCGACACTGCTGAGCGCGCCGAGAGCTGCTGTGCAAAAACGCACAACGCGAACCGATGTTTGCAACTGTGTTCGAGCATGTGCGGGCCACGAAACGTTGGGATTCTGCGGGCCGCGTTGCGATCGCTGGGCTTGCGCCACCAATAATGAGGGCGTGACTCAGACAACTGCCGCTGCCCCGGCCCAGCGTTCCGTCGCGATCCTGGGTTCCACCGGCTCGATCGGCACGCAGGCGATCGACATCGTGTCGCGCAATCCCGACCGTTTCCGGGTGACCGCGTTGAGTGCCGGCGGAGGGCAGCCGCGTCTGCTGGCGCAGCAGGCCGTGCAGTGCCGGGCCGCCCTCGTCGGGTTGGCCACCGGTGACCAGCACGCGTTCGCGCGGGTGCTGCAGGAGGAAGCGCGCGCGGCAGGTCGGTCGTCATACCGCCCGGACATCGTGGTCGGTCCGGATGCCTCGGAGCAGGTCGCGCGGTGTGGGGCCGACGTGGTCCTCAACGGCATCACCGGCTCGATCGGGCTCCGGCCGACGCTCGCGGCCCTGGACGCCGGATCGACGCTGGCACTGGCGAACAAGGAGTCCCTGATCGTCGGTGGGCCGATCGTCACACGCGCCGCTCGACCCGGACAGATCGTGCCGGTCGACAGTGAGCACTCGGCGATCGCCCAGAGTCTGCGGGCCGGCAGCGAACGGGAAGTACGCCGCCTGGTGATCACCGCCAGCGGGGGCCCGTTCCGGGGATTGCCGTTCGAGGAGCTGAAGAGGGTGTCGCCGCAACAGGCGCTCGCCCACCCGAACTTCGCGATGGGCAAGGTCATCACCACCAACTCGGCCACGTTGGTCAACAAGGGCCTGGAGGTGATCGAGGCGCATCTGCTCTTCGACATACCGTTCGATCGCATCGACGTCGTGGTCCACCCGCAGCAATGCATCCATTCGATGGTCGAGTTCGTCGACGGTGCGGTCGTGGCCCAGATCGGACTGCCGACCATGCTGGTGCCGATCGCTCTCGGACTCGGCTGGCCCGATCGAGTGCCCGAGGCGGAGGCGCCCATCGATTGGTCGAAGGCTGCCGACTGGCGGTTCGAGCCGCTGAACGACGACGCGTTCCCTGCTGTGCGACTCGCTCGTGAAGTCGGCATGGCGGGCTCGACCTACCCCGCCGTCTACAACGCCGCGAACGAGGAGTGCGTGGCCGCCTTCCACGACGGCCGCATCACCTTCACCGACATCGTCGGCACCGTGCGGTCCGTGGTGGACGACCACGCCGCCTCGGACGCCGAGCTCACCGTCGAGCAGGTGCTGGCCGCGGAGACGTGGGCTCGAGCACACGCACAGGAGATCCTCGATCGGCGCTGAGCGCCGTCGCAGGTGGCCATGAGACGCTGGTAGGCGTGTTGTTCCTGCTCGGCGTGATCATTCTGCTGCTCGGCATCGGCGTCTCCATCGCTCTGCACGAGTTGGGTCACCTCACGCCTGCGAAGCTGTTCGGCGTCAAGGTGACCCAGTACATGGTCGGCTTCGGCCCGACGATCTGGTCGCGGCGCCGGGGAGAGACCGAATACGGGCTCAAGGCGATCCCGTTGGGCGGCTACATCCGCATGATCGGCATGTTCCCGCCGCGCGCCGGCGAAGAGGCCGGCTACATCCGCGCCTCGTCGACCGGCCGCTTCAGTCAGCTGGCCGACCAGATGCGGGAAGACGCCTACGAACACATCGCGCCGCACGACGCGGACCGGGTCTTCTACAAGCTGCCGACCTGGAAGAAGGTCGTCATCATGTTCGGCGGCCCGTTCATGAACCTGGTCATCGCCTTGGTGCTGCTGGTGATCATCGCCAGCGGCATCGGGCTTCCGGTGCAGCAGACCGCGAACATCGCCTCGGTGCAACCGTGTTCGCCGACCGCCGGCGGTGCCACGGTCACGGCGTGCTCGGGCGCCGACCGCAGCGCGGCTGCTGCGGCCGGGATCGAGCCGGGCGACCGGATCGTGTCGATCGACGGCACCAAGATCACCTCCACCACCGAGTTCACGCAGATCGTGCGCTCCCACCCCGGGGAGCAGATCCCGTTGGTGGTGGAACGCCACGGCACCGACGTCCGGTTGCAAGTGACCCCCAAGCTGCAGCGGATGCCGAAGCAGGACAGCAACGGTGCGAAGGTCGTCAACTGGAAGGGCGAGGTCGAGTACGCCGACGTGGGGGTGATCGGTGCGTCGATCGGGGGCACCTACCGCGACGAGCGCCAGTCGCTGCCGGAGGCCATGCAGACGTTCGGCGACGCCTTGGGCAAGACGTCCTCGGTCTTCCTGAAGATCCCGCAGAAGATGGTCGGCGTCTGGAACGCGGCCTTCAGCGGCGGCACCCGTGACCAGTACAGCCCACAGTCGGTCGTGGGCGTCGGCCGCGCGGCCGGCGACGTGACCGAGTCCAAGTACGCCAGCACGCAGGACAAGATCGTGATCCTGCTGATGATCCTGGCATCGCTCAACATGGCACTGTTCGTCTTCAACCTGGTGCCTCTGCTGCCCCTGGACGGCGGCCACATCGCCGGGGCGTTGTGGGAGGCGATCAAGCGGCGCATCGCGCGAGCGCGAGGCATTGAGGGTCCGGTGTATGTCGACGTGGCCAAGGCGCTGCCGCTGGCGTACGGCGTGTCGGTGGTGCTGTTGGTGATGTTCGCGCTGTTGGCCTACGCCGACATCGTCAACCCGGTCAAGCTCGGCTGACGCCGCTCGCGCCAGCGGACCGATACTGTCCGCAAGGAGCGGCAGGCTCGTCTCGTTCGCACCACCGCTGACGATGAGGAGCCACCATGTACGCACCTGCCGAGCACGACGAGATCACCGGTCTGACCGGTTACATCCAGCAGCAACTGGACCATCTGCGGGCATCGCTGCACGGACTGACCGAGGCCGAGGCGAAGGCGACACCCTGCCGCAGTTCGCTGTCCGTGGCCGCGCTGGTCAAGCATGCGGCATACGTGTTGCGTGGCAACGTCGAGCGGCTGGACGGTGTCACCAGGGCTCTCGACGAGGCCGGCTTCTCGGCCTACCTGAGCAGTCTTGTGGTGGGTGAGGACGAGGCAGTGACCGATGTGCTGGCCGAATTCGACGCCGCCCGAACGGCGTTCGCCGCGAAGCTGACGGAGGCGGACCCGGACGCCGGCATCACGGAGCCGCCGGCGCCGTGGGACGGGATCTTCGACGAACGTCCGGCGAAGGTGCGCTATCTGTTGGTGCACGTGATCGAGGAACTCGCCCGCCATGCCGGGCACGCCGACATCATCCGTGAGCAGATCGACGGTGCGTCGGTGCCGGCGCTCGTCCTCACCCTGGAGGGTGCTGCGCCGTCGCAGTTCTTCCAGCCCTTCGTCGCCGAGCCGGGCACTATCGGCGCGTAACGATATTCATCGGACATCTTCGCTGGCACTTATTCGGTGGCATTGTCCCGCGGGTCGCGGCAGGGTCGTGGCCATGACGAGCAGCAGTGACCTGTGGGACGCCGAGACCGCCGAGCGGTATGACGAGGAGTCGTCGTTCATGTTCACGTCGGAGGTGTTGGATCCGGCGGTCGACTTTCTGGCGCGACTGGCCGGAAAGGGACCGGCGCTCGAGTTCGCGATCGGCACCGGGAGAGTGGCCATCCCGTTGCACGACAAGGGAATCAGCGTGTCCGGGATCGAGTTGTCGCAGCCCATGGCCGACCAGTTGGCCGCCAAGCGTGCCGACGTCCCGGTCACGGTCGGCGACATGGCGACGACCTCCGTGGACGGCGACTTCACCCTGGTCTTCCTCGTCTGGAACAGCCTGGGCAACGTGCGAACCCAGGACGAACAGGTCGAGGTGTTCCGAAATGCCGCTCGACACCTGGTGCCGGGCGGCCGTTTCGTCGTCGAGATCGGCGTCCCGAATCTGCGGCGTCTGCCACCGGGTCAGACCGCGGTGCCGTTCCACGTGGGGGAGCGCCACGTCGGCTTCGACACGTATGACCTGGTGACCCAGCAGAGCCAGTCCCACCATTACACCCGCCAGGACGACGGTTCATTCCGTCACGGTGTCGGCAACTTCCGCTACGCCTGGCCGGCGGAGTGTGACCTGATGGCACAGCTCGCCGGTATGACGCTCGAGCAGCGGTTCGCCGACTGGCACGGCAGCGAGTTCACCGCAGACAGCGAGTCGCACGTGTCGGTGTGGCGGCTGCCGGGCTGAGGTCCGCCGAGATTCGTTATCCGCACCCCTCTCGAACGGCATCGTCGCTGGGGAGGGAGTACTTGTGAATAACATTCATCACCGAAGAGTGTTGCTGTTGTTGGCTATTCCCACGCCGACGGTGGTGAGACGTCCGAGCGCAATGGTGAAGGGCTCTGCGAGCGCTGCAACTACGTCACGGAGCATCCCGATATTCAGGTGATTGGGGATCCCAGCCGCACGACCTGGCCGAAGCACCTGTCGCCATACCGAAGCCGTCATGCCGGCCTGCTCCAGTGCAGACCGGCATGACGGTGTTTCGGGTGGCGGACGTTACTCGGCGGTGACCCCGTCCACGCTGGCGGTCACAGTGTCCTTGGACTGACCACGACGCGGCCGACGCTCCGACGCGGCGATGTCGTCCTCGAGGCGTTCGCCCAGTTCGTCGACGCGGTTCTCCCGCTCGGCGAACACGGACGCACCCGGCTTGTTGCCCCACTTCCACTCGTTGAAGAAGATGTTGAGCAGCACCGCGCTGATCGCGGCCGAGCTGATGCCCGAGTCCATGATCACGCTGAACCAGTCCGGGAACTTGTCCCAGAAGGTGGGCATGCCGACCGGGATCATGCCGAACGCGAAGGCGACCGAGACGATGACGAGGTTCAGTCCGCCCGAGTAGTCGACCCGGGCGAGGGTGCGGATGCCGCTCGCCGTGACCGAACCGAACAGGATGATCCCCGCGCCGCCCAGCACCGGATAGGGGATGCCCGCGATCACTGCGCCGACGACCGGCAGCAGGCCGAGCACGACCAGCACGCCACCACCGGCCGCGACGGCGAACCGGCTCTTGATCCCGGTGAGTGCCACCAGACCGACGTTCTGCGCGAAGGCGCTGGCCGGGAAGCTGCCGACCAGCGGCGCAACGGTCGTGGCCGCCATGTCGGCGCGCAGGCCGGCCGCGACGCGCTTGTCGTCCACCTCGGTCTCCACGATCTCGCCGATCGCCAGGATGTCGGCGGTGGTCTCGGTCATGATCACGAAGATGACGATGGTCATCGACACGATCGCGCCGAACTGGAACTCCGGGGAGCCGAAGTGCAGGAACTGTGGCAGGGCGACGACCTTGGCGTCCTTGACCGCGGAGAAGTCCGCGTGACCCGTCACGACGGCGATCAGCGTGCCGATCACCATGCCGATCAGGATCGACAGTCGCGAGATCGCGCCCTGGAAGAGCCGGCTGATCAACACGATGATCAGCAGGGTGATCGCCGCCAGGCCGATGTGGGAGGGGTCGCCGAAGTCTTTGGCCGACTGGTTGCCGCCCATGCACCAACTGAACGAGACCGGCAGCAGCGAAGCGCCGATGACGGTGATGATCGAGCCCGTCACGACCGCGGGGAAGAACCGCACGATGCGCGCGAAGTAGGTCGAGGCGAGCACGCCGATGATGCCGGCGACGATGATCGAGCCGAGGACCGGCCGCAGCCCGTCCTTGCTGGCGATCGACACCATGGTCGAGACGCTGGCGAAGGACACGCCTTGGACGATCGGCAGGCGGCTGCCCACCGGTCCGACGCCCAGCGTCTGCAGCAGGGTGGCCAGGCCGCTGATGAACAGGCCGGCGGTGACGAGCAGCGCGATGTCGCTGGGCTTCAGATGCGCGGCTCCGCCGATGATGATGGGTGGGGCGATCACTCCGCCATACATCGTCAGGATGTGTTGGGTTCCGTAGATCAACAGTCGGCCGGGACGGTACATCGTGTCCTCGGGACGACCCTGATACTTCGAGGTGCCCTCGCGTCGTAGGAGTTTCACGGCGCCATCCTCAGAGGTGTCTGGGCGCGGGACCGCCAGGGTCGGGGCGCGAGCAGGAAGGTCGGGGGAGCTCAGCGTGCACGATTCTCTCCGTTTCATAATGTGGAACTGCATTTTCGATATCCGAAAGCGTGACATGGACCACATTCCGCGTCAACAGTTTGTTGAAGAGTGCTCGGTCAGCGGGACGGCGCGGGCGGCCGGTCGGGCACGTGCCGATCACTTCGGACCGAGAGTCATACTGGAGACGTGACTGTTTCTCTCGGTATGCCGAGCGCTCCGGCGCCGGTGCTCGCTCCCCGCCGCAAGTCTCGCAAGATCAAGGTCGGGAAGGTCGAGGTCGGAGGAGACGCTCCGATCTCCGTGCAGTCGATGTGCACGACACCGACCACCGACATCAACGCCACACTGCAGCAGATCGCCGAGCTGACGGCGGCGGGCTGCGACATCGTGCGGGTGGCGTGCCCGAGCCAGGACGACGCCGATGCGTTGCCGGCGATCGCGAAGAAGTCGCAGATCCCGGTCATCGCCGACATCCACTTCCAGCCGAAATATGTCTTCGCCGCCATCGACGCCGGCTGTGCGGGCGTGCGGGTCAACCCCGGCAACATCCGCAAGTTCGACGACCAGGTCAAGCAGATCGCGCGCGCCGCCAAGGACGCCGGCGTCTCGCTGCGGATCGGTGTCAACGCCGGCTCGCTCGACAGGCGACTGCTGGAGAAGTACGGCAAGCCAACCGCGGAGGCGCTCGTCGAGTCGGCCGTCTGGGAGGCCAGCCTCTTCGAGGAGCACGATTTCCACGACTTCAAGATCTCGGTGAAGCACAACGACCCGGTGGTCATGGTGCGCGCCTACCAGTTGCTCGCCGAGCGCGGCGACTGGCCGCTGCACCTGGGCGTCACCGAGGCCGGCCCGGCGTTCCAGGGCACCATCAAGTCCGCGACCGCCTTCGGGGCGTTGTTGTCGCAGGGCATCGGCGACACCATCCGCGTCTCGCTCTCCGCGCCACCGGTGGAGGAGATCAAGGTGGGCAACCAGATCCTGCAGTCCCTCAACCTCAAGCCGCGCAAGCTGGAGATCGTCTCATGCCCTTCCTGCGGGCGGGCACAGGTCGATGTCTACAAGCTCGCCGACGAGGTCACCGCCGGCCTCGAAGGTATGACGGTCCCGCTTCGCGTCGCGGTGATGGGTTGCGTCGTCAACGGCCCCGGCGAGGCGCGGGAGGCCGATCTGGGCGTTGCGTCCGGCAACGGCAAGGGACAGATCTTCGTCAAGGGCGAGGTGATCAAGACCGTTCCCGAGTCGCAGATCGTCGAGACCCTCATCGAGGAAGCCATGCGCATCGCCGACGAGATGGGCGAGCCGGTGGACGAGGACGCCGCGGGCAGCCCGAGCGTCACAGTCGGCTGACCGGCCGAGCGCCCGCTGTGGACCTCGGGCTGTTGCGAGGCTGCAGGGAGCCGTGCGGCGGTGCGACGCCGACGATGGATACCCTTCGGGGGTGACCAGCCGCGCTTCCGCTCCTGAGGTCGCAGACACGTCACCCGGCCCGGTGGCCATCCGGGATGACGACCCCACCGAGTCCGAGAACGCCGGCGAACCCAACGTTTTCGCCCGCTTCCTGGCACGCCGGTCAGTCACCGGGTTGGTGCTCGGCTGGCTGGCGCTGCTGGCGAGTTTCGCCCCCAGCCTGTTGCCGCGGCCGTGGGCCGTGCAGGCCGCCGCCTCGGCCCTGTCCGCCATCACCGGGTACGCCGCGGGCACCCTGCTGGGCTCGGTCGCGTCCGTCGTCTTCGGCTGGCTGGGTGTGCGCGTGGTCTTCGCCGAAGCGCGTCGCACCCGCGTGCACATCGTGTTGTGGACGCTCGCGGTGGCCATCACGATCACGGTCTGGTTCGCCGGTTATCGCGGTCGCCGACACAGCGCCCGGTTGGTCGATCTGCCGGCCCCCTCGCTGCTCAGCGACGGACTGTCGCTGCTCGCCGCGATCGCCCTCACGGCCGTGCTGCTGGCGATCGTGTGGACGGTGCGCAGCGCCTTTCGCGCGTCCCGGTTCGTGCTCGGCTTCGCGCTCCCGAAACCGGTCGCAGGCCTGCTGGCCGTGTGCCTGGTGGCCGGGTCGGCGACCTGGCTGACCCGCAGCGTCATCGCGGTGAAGGGGCTGGAGGCGTTGTCGGCGTCCGCGGCGAAGGTCAACAACGCGCCGCCGGACGGGCTGACGGCTCCGATCTCACCGCTGGTCTCCGGTGGCCCCGGCGCGACCCAGCCGTGGTCGAAGCTGGGGCGGGAGGGCCAGATCTACACCGCGCACACGCCGTCCGCGCAGACCATCTCGGCGATCACCGGGCAGCCCGCCCAGCAGCCCATCCGGCTCTACGCCGCGCCGGAGACCGGCGATGTCGACCCGCACGCACTGGTGCACGTCATCGTCCAGGAGTTGCGCCGTACCGGCGCCCTGGACCGCAGATTCATCAACGTGGTCGGCACCACGGGCAGTGGCTGGGTGGACGAATACAACGTGCGCACCCTGGAGGTGCTCACCGGTGGCGACGTCGCCACCGTCGCGGTGCAGTACTCGTTCCTGCCCAGCGTGGTGCAGTTCCTCACCAACCGCTCGCTGCCGGCGCAGGGCGGGGAGGAGCTGGTGCGAACCGTCCACGCGATGATCCAGGCGCGCTCACCGGACCGGCGGCCGGAGTTGTTGCTCTCGGGCGAGTCGCTCGGTGCGTTGAGCACCGAGGCCGCGTTCAGTCGCGCCGACCAGTTGCTGTCGATGGTCGACGGTGCGCTGTGGAGCGGCACGCCCAACTCCACGCCGCTCTGGCGGTCCATCACCAGGGATCGCCAGCGTGGCAGCCCGCAGGTCGCTCCGGTGATCGACAACGGGCGGCACATCCGCTTCGCGGGCAACACCGCACAGATCGACCGGGACGCCTACGGCCGCCCGCTCGGCGACTGGCGCCCGCCCCGGGTGTTGTTCTTGCAGCATCCGTCCGATCCGATCGTCTGGTGGGACCCCTCACTGATCTACCGTCAGCCGGCATGGACCCGTGAGCGCGCGGGCCACGACGTGGACAAGGACCTCACCTGGTATCCGCTGGTGACCTTCTGGCTCACGACCGTGGACCTGATCTCGGCCAACTCCTCGGTGGGCGGTCACGGACACCGCTACCGGGCCGAGCAGGTCGACGGCTGGGCAGGCGTCCTCGGCGTGCCGGTCGACGCGTCCGAGAAGACCGAGATCGTCAGGTCGGTCGAGTCACTCGACGCCGACGGCTGACTCGGTGCCGTCCGCATCCTGACCGTATGACGTGCCGTCGGTCGTGCCCGGGTGCAGCCGGCGCATCCAGCGCCATCCGGTGTCGTCGAACGGGCCCCGCCCGTCCCGGATCGCGCCGAACACCCTCCTGGTGTCGTCCTCAGCTCGCCGGACGACCTCCTCCGGGTAACCGAATCTGCGCTGATGGTCGAGGAATTCGTCCTCGTCGTCGACATACAGGAAGCCGTTCGCGCGCTGCACGACGTCCAGATCGAGGTCGATCATCGTCACCCGCCAGCCCCCGTCGTCGGTGCGTGACCAGACCGGCGGAGTGGTGATGTCGACATACACCTGGACCAGCTCGGGCGACCCGGTCGGCTCGTTGAACGCCGGCGTGAAGCCCGTCGCCGGTGGGAACAGCGAGACCGAGTCACGCTCGAGGTCGAAGGCCGCGCCGGGCCGCTCGAAGTGCGTCCCCTGCGGGAAGCCCACCCAGCAACCGTGGACATCGACACCCAGCAGAGTGCCGTAGCTCTGCCAGTGCGGCGATCCGTCCCACTTGCGGTAGTCGGCGTGAACGCGTGTTCCGGAGGGGTCGGAGGCCGTGGGAGAAGTCATCAGCGGCACTGTAACGAGAGACACCCCGAATCGATCAGCGGATTTCGGTGTGTGCGGGAGCGGACGGTGCAAGGCTGGAGGTGTGTTACGGACGCTCGGCGGAGCACGGGCTCTCGGCCCCGGCGACTTCTCGGCGGCGTTGGACCTGTGTGCGGCGGACCCACTGGCCAACGTCTTCGTCGCGGCGCGCCTCATCGAGGGCGGCCCGTCCTACGTCGGCGCACTGCTCGGCACGGACGACGGTCGACGGCTGCGGTCGATGTGCTGGACGTCCGCCAACGTCGTGCCGATCGCCGCCGACGATGCGGCTCTGGACGCCTTCGCAGTCCGGTTGCGGCGCAAGCGACGCCGCTGCTCCTCCATCTTCGGCGACGCCGAACAGGTCCTCGGGCTGTGGCAACGGCTGGAAAGGCACTGGGGCGACGCACGATCGGTCCGGCCGGACCAGCCGATGCTGGCCGTGTCGTCGCTCCCGGCGCACGGCACCGGCCCGGTGGACGCCCGGGTGCGCCGGGCTCGGCTCGACGAGGTCGACGAGGTGCTGCCCGCCTCGGCCGCGATGTTCACCGAGGAGATCGGCTACCCGCCCTACACCGGCTCCGATCGTGAATACCGCCGCATGGTCACCTCGCTCATCAGCGCCGGGCACACCTTCGTCGTGACCGAGGGCCACCGGGTCGTCTTCAAGGCCGACGTCGGCTCGCTGGCGGCCGGAGTGGCGCAGTTGCAAGGCGTCTGGGTGGCGCCCGAGCGGCGCGGACAGGGCCTGGCGACGCCCGCGATGCGGGCGGTGGTGCAGCAGGTCATCGAGACCATCGCGCCGACGGTGACGCTCTATGTCAACGGCTACAACGAGCCGGCGCTGCGCACCTACCATGCCGCCGGCTTCCGGCAGGTGGGCACCTTCGCGACCGTCATCCTCTGAAACACTCCGAGCATGGTTGCCTCCCTGACCCCGACCGCCAAGATCCTCGTGGGCGCGTTCGCCACTTCCGGCGTGCTGCATCTGGTGCGTCCGCAGACGTTCGCCCCGATCATGCCGTCGAAGGTGCCGCGGCCGGTTGACGTCATCCGTGCCTCCGGCATCGCCGAATTGGCCTGCGCCGCAGGGCTGCTCGTGCCGACGACGCGCCGCACCGCCGGCCGCGCCTCGGCTGCGCTGCTGCTGGGCGTGTTCCCGGCCAACGTGCAGATGACGGCCAACGCAGCGAAGGTGGTTGCCACCCGGGGTGCCTCGCCGTCCCGGGCGATGTTCCTGGCCGGCACGGTGGCGCGCCTGCCATTGCAGTGGCCGCTCATCCGGGCCGCGTGGGGCGCCGGCCGCTGACCTGCACGCGCCACTCAGTGGCTCAGCCGGTCATCCGCTGATTCGTTCGGTTCGTCGTCGAGCCACCATTCCGGCGGGTCGGCCGCATAGCGGCGCGGCGGCGACGGGAAGTCCAGCGGCACGTGGCCGGCGAACAGCGGCGGGCGCACGTAGTCGATGCTGCCGTACGGCGAGGCGGCGCTGGCCGACCACAGCGGGCAGTCGGGGCCGTCGAAGGCGTCCTGCGGCTCGACGGGGGCCGCATCCCGCTGCAACAGCCAGTGCGCGGTGCGGGCAAGGGCCAGCCGTGCGCCGGCGCCGCCCTCGTACGGGCGGCGGGCCAGCAGTCGCATGGCCGTCGCCGCGATCAGGTACCCGGTGGCGTGGTCCAACGCCTGGACCGGGAGCGCCCCGGGCCGGCCCTGGCCGTCCGCGTAGCCGGTGGCGATGCCACTGACGGCCTGCACGATGCTGTCGAAGCCACGCTCCTGTCCCCAGGCGCCCATGTCGCCCCACGCGGACAGTTCGACGACCACCATGCGGGGATGATCGGCGAGGAGCGACGACCGGTCCAGTCCGAAGCGGTGCAGGGACCCCGGTCGGTAGCCGCTGAGCACGATGTCGGCGGTGCCGGCGAGCTCGCGCACCGTCGCCAGACCGTGCGTGTCGGCGAAGTCGAGTGCCGCCGTCCGTTTCGCGAAACCGGTGTCCAGGTGCTGTTCGAGCAGTTCGGGGCGGTCGGGCCGGTCGATCCGCAGCACATCGGCGCCCAGCGCACCGAGGAAGCGTGCTGCCGTCGGGCCGGCGATGACCCGGGTCAGATCCAGCACGCGGACTCCGTGCAAGGGCAGCGAATCCGACGGCAGGAGAGGACTGGTCGCACCGGTCGACGGATCGACGGTCACCAGCGGACGGTCGGCGATGGCCGCGCGATGGTGGGGGTGCGCGCGCCATACGTCCGCGCTGCGTACCGCACCGGCGATGCCGCCGGCGGCGCGCAGCTCCTCCTCGAGCGACACCGCAGTGCGCTCCTGTATGGCGCTCGCGACCGCACGCCGGTCCGGCGCGCCGAGAACGGCACGGATCACGTCGGCATGGTGGGGATAGTTGCCGTGCAGCCGGATCCAGCCGTCGGCGGTCCGGAAGAAACCGGACAGTTCGCCCCATCCGTGCAGTGCTTCCCCGTTCACCCTGAGCCGGTCGAGCGACCCGAACGATGCGCCGACCAGGCCGCTCGCGACGAACGAGCGCCAGGACGAACCACGTGCAGATGCAAGGGCATTCGCCGCAGAGGCCGCCGCGACGACACTGCCGACGGCGAGCCCTTCGACGTCCAGCGGACCGGTCCACCAGCGTCGCGGGCCACGGGCGAGCTCGTCGGACGCCCACGGCAGCGGCAGCGCCGGCCAAGAGGTCGGTTCCATCCGACGACCGTAGCGTCCAGGGCCGGGGAGCTGCGTAGTCTGTCACGCATGGCGGACTCCACTGATCCCTTCGCCCGGAAGCCCGGCAATCAGTCCCCGGTGCTGGTCGGCCACAACACCGTCACCGGGGATGCGGCGCTGACAGCTGCGGTGCGTGCCCTGGCCGGCGCAGCTGCCGATCGGGTGCTTGCCTCGCTCGCGCCGGTCGGGCAACTGGCCGGTTCG
The DNA here is from genome assembly GCF_051955415.1 of Flexivirga sp. Lineage (NCBI taxonomy): Bacteria > Bacillati > Actinomycetota > Actinomycetes > Micrococcales > Dermacoccaceae > Flexivirga > Flexivirga sp. The sequence goes on along the minus strand of NZ_JBQCGS010000035.1, from coordinate 13,831 downwards.
GCGGAGGCTCGCGAACACGGGATGCTCGCCAATGCGCAGGAGCCGGTCTTCCGCCCGGTCGATCGCTTCGGTGCGCGTGTCGATGAGGTCGACTTCCACCCGAGCTGGCACTGGATGCTCGACAAGGGTGTCGGCTTCGGACTGACCGGTGCGCCGTGGACATCGGCCGAACCGATGCAGCACCTGCGGCGGGCAGCGGCATACATCGCGTGGAGCGCGATCGAGCCGGGGCACGGATGCCCGATGACGATGACCTACGCCGCGGTGCCCGCGCTCCGTGCCGACGCTGCACTTGCCGACGAGCTCACGCCCGGATTGTCTTCCACCACCTACGATTTCGGCCTGCGTGAACCCACCGGCAAGCGTGGTCTGCTCGCGGGCATGGGTATGACGGAGAAGCAGGGCGGCTCCGATGTGCGCACCAACACGACCGTGGCCGCTCCGACGGCTGACGGCAGCTACCGGCTGACCGGTCACAAGTGGTTCACCTCCGCCCCGATGAACGACCTCTTCCTGGTGCTCGCTCAGGCACCGGGCGGCCTGACCTGTTTCGTGGTGCCACGCGTGCTGCCGGACGGCAGCCGCAACCCGCTGCACATCGTGCGCTTGAAGGACAAGCTGGGCAATCGGTCGAACGCGTCCAGCGAGTTGGAGTTCGCCGGCGTCCACGCCCGCCGGCTCGGTGACGAGGGCGCCGGCGTGCGCACCATCATCGAGATGGTCGCCGCGACCCGGCTGGATTGCGTGCTCGGGTCCTCGGCGCTCATGCGCCGCAGCCTCGCCGAGGCGATCTGGCATGCGCAGCATCGCAGCGCGTTCGGCGGCCTGCTGGTCGACAAACCGGCGATGAGCAACGTGCTGGCCGATCTCGCCCTCGAGTCCGAGGCGGCCACGGCGCTCGGTCTGCGCCTCGCGCGGGCGCTCGAGACGCCGGACGACCCGGCGCAGCGTGCCCTGCGCCGCATCGGCTTGCCGTTGGCGAAGTTCTGGGTGTGCAAGCGCACGCCGTTCCACGTGGCGGAAGCGCTGGAGGTGCTCGGCGGCAACGGTTACGTCGAGGACTCCGGCCTGCCGATGCTTTTCCGCGAGTCGCCGCTCAACTCCATCTGGGAGGGCAGTGGCAACGTCAACGCACTGGACGTGCTGCGGGTGCTGCAGCGTCAGCCGGAGGGGATCGATGCCTGGCGCGACGAGGTCGAGCAGGCCGGAGTCGCGGAGCTGCACGACGGTGTCACTGAAGTGCTGAAAACCATTGCTGACCTGGGAGATACGTCCAGCGCCGAGTATGTCGCCCGCTGGCTCGCGGCACGCATGGCGGTGCTTGTGCAAGCCAGTCTGCTGGTCCGGCAGTCGCCGACCGAGGTCGCGGAGGCATTCCTGGCTTCCCGGGTGCTGGGCCGGCACGCCGGAGTTTTCGGCACCTTGCCCCCCGGACTCGACACCGCATCGATCGTGCGGCGTGCGCAACCCGTCGCCGGGTGACTCAAACCTCGATCAGGGACACCAGTCGGGCCACCATTGCGGTGGCGTAGGGCACCGGGTCGTCCTCGCCCGCGGCGCCATACAGCAGGGCGCCGTCGATCGACAGCGCGATGAGCTCGAGGTCGGCCTCCGACACGTGGCGGGCCGACGGGTTGCACTTGGTCAGGACCGTGCCCAACGCAGCCAGCAACCTTGGCCGGTGCGCACGCATGATCGAGGCGAGGCCGGGCTCGCGGGTCGCGGAGATCATCGGCTCCAGCCGGACCGGGACCACGTCCGCGGTCAGCCGCGGGTAGTACAGCGTCTCCAGGAGCAGTTGTGCTGTCCGGGTCGCACCGCGGCGGCGCCGAGTCAGCTCGGCGGCAAACTGTTCCGCGCCGGACGCGCGCAGCTCCTCGGCAGCCGAGACCGCCTGCGCGTAGAGCTCCTCACGGCTGGGGAAGTAGTACGTCGCGGAGCCGGCGGCCACTCCCGCGGCGGTGGCGACGCGACGGTGGGTGACCGCCGCCGGGCCCTCCTCGATCAGTAGCCGCGCGGCTGCCGACCGCATCGCCTCCTGTTTGGCCGTGCTGCGTGCCTGTCGGGTATGACGCCGGGCGGCAGAGGAGTTCGCCATACCCGCATCGTATGCCGCCCGGCGTGCGGGAATACCTACACACATGTATAGGTTTTAGCTGATGACGTGCGACGACGCACGCAGCACGACGAAAGTAGGTGGGAACGGTGCACGCGGCATCGATTCAGTTGGCAGGTATGCAGACGGCGGACAAAGGCCTGAAGATCGACTGGGCGAACATGCCCACGTACAACACGATCATGGCGGTGGCGGCCGGGGTCGGCCTGCTGACGCTGGTGCTCTTCGCCCGGGAACTGATCCGGTCGCCCCGTGAGCTGAGCACTGACGGGTGGGCGCTCAACTTCGGGGTGCTGGGGCTGATCCTCAGCACGACGGGGCTGCACATGACCCTGACCTGGCCGTTGGCGGCCGGCGGGTTCCCCTTCGACAACATCATCTTCGGCGAGACCAGCCTCGGCTTCGGTGTGTTGCTGCTGGCCGCCGCGCTCTATCTGTGGCGCCGTGGTGCCGGTCTGATCGAACGTGCCGCGCAGGGGCCGGCCAGCGCACTCCGCGCGGCGGCGCGGGTCGCCGGTCCGCTGAGTGCCTTCATCGGCTTCCTCGGGCTGTCGATGCTGGCGATCGGGTCCGCCGGCATCCGGTACAAGCTGTTCGCCGCACCGGCGCAGGAGCCGATCTCCGGCGCGTTCGCCGATCACCCGATGATCGAGGCGACCTTCATGTCGTTGCTGCTGGCGCTCGTCGGGATCGGTGCGATCGCGTTCCCCTTCGCGGTGCGTGCCGTCCGTGAGCGTGTCGACACGACAGCGGTTGCGCTGCGCATTACCGGCTGGTCGTGGGCCGTGGCCGGCGTCGTCTTCGCACTCTTCGGCGCGATGAACTTCTTCACCCACATCGGTCTCATCGTCAACACGATGTGACGGAGCGGCTGACAGATGCGCTCAGGGCGAGTAACCGACGACCGTCGTCGGTTGCTCGCCCCGAGAGCGACTTTCAGGCGAGGAGGTCGCTACTGTCGCGACTTCCTCGGCGCGCGTCAGGCGTGCCCGTGCCCGTTTCCGTGCGCCTTTCCATGCCCGTGGTGTTTCGCCGGGGGAGTCACGCTCTTGACCGAGCCGTCCTGGTTCAGCAGCACGGTGGACGCCTTCGGCCGCCCGAAGCTGAGCAGCGAGGCGAACGAGTGCGCGCGTGCGTCGAACGAACCGTTGCCCAGCTGCGGCAACTTCCAGTTCTGTTCGACGAACTTGATGACCGAGGCCTGCTCCAGCGGCTGGTGGCTGATCGAGTTGACCTTCGAGTAGGGCGAGATCACGAGGAACGGCAGCCGCGGTCCGGGACCGCACCGGTCGTCCTGCGGGCCACTCGCGGTGACCGGTTCCTTGACCCGGGTGCACATCGGCTCGTTGAGGTTCGTGTCGCGCGCACCGGTGCGGATCGTGGCGAATTGGTGGTCGTACCAGCCGTCCGAATCGTCATACGTGACAACGATCGCCGTGCTCTTCCACTCCGGCGACTGCTGGATGGCGTTGATCTCGTTCACCAGGAAGTGCTGCTCGTCGATCGGATCCGAGTAGCCGGCGTGACCGTCCTGGTAGGACGGCGCCTTCAGGAACGACACCGCCGGCATGTTGCCGTGCTTGAGCGCGTCGTTGAACCAGGTCAGGTCGTACTGGTGGTTGGCCTGCCCGTCGTGACCGACCTCGGCGAGCGACTTCGGGGGCAGGTGGTGTGGGTTGGACGTGGACTTGTAATAGGCGAAGGGGTTGTGGTGCGGGCTGTAGTCCACCGACGTGCCGCCGCCGACGTTGGCGTGCGCGGTGGTGCACTGCGCGTAGCTGCCGTCTCCGGCGTACGCCGTGTTCGGCGTGAACCCGCCCTGGAACCAACCCCACGAGATGCCGGCGGAGCTCAACTCGTCGCCGATGTTCTTGCCCTGCATGACACCGAGGTTGTTGGTCGAGGTGTGGTTGTGGTCCGAACAGTCGTCGAAGGCGGGGTCCGGGTCGTTGGTCATGGTGCCCACGCCGTGCGCGTCGGGCGTGGAGACGACGTAACTGTCCGACGTCGGTTCGCCGGTCCTGGGATCGACCGCATGGATGCCCCAGGTGTTGCCGGACGCCAGATTGATCGCACCGGGCGAGGACGGCCCGTAGTTCGAGCCGTACATGTTGTCGCTCATCGCGTAGTGCTGCGCGTAGTTCCACATCCCGGTGACGGTGTTGCCGTCGAAGTAGCCCATCGCCAGTCCGGGCGCGCCGAACTCCCCGGTGCAGGTGTCGACACTGGTGTTCTCGATGACCTTGTCGTTCTTGCCGCCGTCGGCCGCCTTCTGTTCCGGGGTGTAGGCGTGGTTCTGGTCGCAGGTGACCGCCTGGTCCGGAGAGAGACGGAACGGCTTGTAGAGATTGGGATTGGAGCGGATCAGGCCGGCGTTCTGCTCGGTGTCGGCGCGTGGCGTATGACGGGCTGCGGTGAACTTCGTGCCGTCGGTGTTGGCGGCGTGCGGGTAGGTGCCGAAGTAGTGGTCGAACGACACGTTCTCGTCGAACAGGACGACCAGATGCTTGATCGGCGTGGTGGTGCGGGCGGCCTGATGACGCGAATGTGATGGAGGCGGCGTCGCGGCGTGCGCGCTGGACTGCAGCGCGACGGTGGCACCTGCGGCGACGATCACCGCACTCGTCGACGCAGCGACGAGCAGTGCAGGCTTCTTGTGCACGATCTGTTCCTTCCGTGATGCGTGGTGGGGGACACGACTACGCCAGTAGGGCACTGCCGTAGAAGTCTGTGGCGTCGCGCACTCCTGGCAGCGCGAAGAAGTAGCCGCCGCCGACCGGGGTGATGTAGTCGACCAGCGGCTCGCCGGCGAGGCGGCGTTGGACGGTCACGAACTGCCGGTCCAGGTCCGCGTTGAACGCCCCGAACATCAGGCCCATGTCCAGGTTGCCGACCGAATCAACGCCGGCGTCATACGAATAGGACCGGCGCAGGAACTGCGACGCAGCGGTCGCCGGGGTGCGCGGATTGGCCATCCGGATGTGGCTGTCCAGCGGTATGGCGCTGCCGTTCGGGTCGTTCCGGTAGTCCGGCAGCGACTCTTCACGTCCGCCGGTCAGTGGCGCGCCGCTGTCCTTGCGCCGTCCGAACATCCGCTCCTGCTCGGAGGTGGAGACCCGGTCCCAGAACTCGACCAGCATCCGGATCCGGCGCATGACGTAGTAGCTGCCGCCGGCGGCCCAGGCCGGCTCGCCGGCGCCGGCCCAGACCAGTGAGCGCATCTGCCGGTCGTCGCTCGGATCGGGTCCGGCGATGCCGTCCTTGAAGCCCAGCAGGTTGCGCGGCTGACCGGTCGGCCGCGGTGGTGGGGTGAATCCGTCCTGCTTCCAACGGATCTGCATCGAACCACGGGTGGCTCGGCAGACCTCCCGCAGCGCGTTGGTCACGACGTCCCGGTCCTGGCTCTGCAACGTCACCAACAGGTCCCCGCCGCACCAGGCCGGGTCGAGCTGATCGTCGGGGAAGGTGTCCATGGCACGCAGCCGTCGCGGTTTCGCGCCGGCGAGCCCGAATCGTTCGGTGAAGACCTCCGCGCCGAGGGCGACGACGGATTCGAGTGCGTGAGTGGGCACATCCGGACCGAGCAGGCCGGTGCCGGCGGTCGTGGTGATGCCCGGCGACGCGGCGGCACCGCCGGCCGTCACGGACCGGAGCGTGTCGGTGAGTGTCCGCAGCAGTGCGGCGAGCCCGGACCGGGTGCCGGTCGTCAGGTCGAACGCCACGATGGTCGCCGCCGGCAGTGGCTGACCGAGCACACCGCTTTGATGTATGCCGTGGAACGGCGCGAGCCGGCGTCCCGCGGCGGGCGCCGGCGCGTCGGCGAGGGCACGTCCGGCGGTGGCGGCGACCGCGACGGCCCCGGCGCCGCCGGTGAGGACCCCGGCGCGAAGCATCGACCTGCGACTGACGTCGTTCATGTGATCCTGGGTTCGAGGATGGTGGGGACGGGTGCGAGCAGCTCGGCGAGCTGCGCGATGTCGCTGTCCACGAGTTCGTGGCCGGCGTCGGGGGCGCCAGGGGCCCATCGGTGCTGTCCGCGAATGTCCGTGCGAGCCTTGGCGATCTGGCGCTGAACCGCCGGCAGCCCCGGGTATCGCGGCGCCAGCAGAGGCTGCAGCATCGTCAGCAGTTCGGTGGTGCCGTCCAGTTGCGCGAGAGCATCGGCCAGTTGCACGTGTGCGCCGTAGTCCGCGTGGCCGGTGAGTGTCTGCTGCAGGGTGTCCTCGGTGATCTCGTGGGTGCGCCGAACGATGTCCAGCGGCTGGAACTGGGTGCGCTTCAGGTGCCGGTCCAACGACCCGAGGTCTCTCTCGAGCCTCAGCGACGCCCGGGCCAGTGCCGTCGGCGTCTGGCCGTGCCAGAGGCCGTACTCGATGCGCAGCAGCCCGGTCCATCGCGGGTCCTGCACGCCCCTGGGCAGTCCGAGCGGGTCGCCGGCGATCGCGTCGCCGAGGTCGCCGAACGCGCCATACGCACCGCCCATCGTGTTCCACATGCGATTCGCCGTGCGCCAGGCCGCCCGCGCGGAGCCGCGATCACCCGAACTCAGCGCTGCGGACAAAGTCTTCGCCTGTCCGCGTAGGACCGTCAGCCGGCCCTCGACCCAGCGTTGGTAGGCGATCACCCTCGGTGCCAGATCGGCGGAGGTCACCGGCCGCACGCCACGGACGCCTGCTGCCGCGCCACTGACCGACACCTCCGGACCGTGCACCGGCGTGCCGTCGTTGACCGAACAGACCACGTGGTAGCTGCCTGCCGAGAGCCTGGTGCGCAGGACTGCGGTGGCGCCGGGTGCGAGGGGATCGATCTCGCCGTACAGCTTGCCGTCGGCGTCGGCCAGGTAGACCTCTTCGGCATTCACGTCGGTGTTGCGCACCTGCACCTGCACGAGGCCGGCTGCCGCGTGCGTCCAGCCCGCTCCGCAGTGGCTGCGGGAGGCCTGGACCATCGGCATCGCAGGGGCAGCCGAGGCCGTCGATCCCGACACGTCTTCGGTCTGACAACCCGACAGCGAGATCACGGCGACGCTCAGCGCGGCGAGTGGCCACATTCTTGGCGGCACTCTCGTCACGGTAGTGCTCGCGCGGTGACCAGGTGAGCTTCCGGACCGGCCAATGTGAGCGCCGCCGTCCGCGACCGGGTCGGTATCCTTGCGCGCAACCCACCGCACGTATCCGAAGGAGCCCCCGTGGCACTGCGTATGTCGACCCTGTTCCTGCGAACCCTGCGCGAGGACCCGGCCGACGCGGAGCTGCCGGGCCACAAGCTGTTGGTCCGCGCGGGCTACATCCGTCGGGTAGCGCCCGGCATCTACACCTGGCTGCCGCTCGGCATGCGCGTCCTGGGCAAGGTCGAGGGCATCATCCGCGAGGAGATGGAACGCATCGGCAGCCAGGAGGTGAAGTTCCCGGCCCTGTTGCCGCGGGAGCCCTACGAGGCGACCAACCGCTGGACCGAATACGGCGACAACCTCTTCCGGCTCAAGGATCGCAAGGACGCCGACATGTTGCTCGGCCCCACGCACGAGGAGATGTTCTGCCTAACCGTCAAGGACATGTACTCCTCGTACAAGGACCTGCCGCTGGCGCTCTTCCAGATCCAGAACAAGTACCGCGACGAGGCCCGCCCGCGGGCCGGCATCCTGCGTGGCCGCGAGTTCATCATGAAGGACTCCTACTCCTTCGACGTCGACCATGCCGGCCTGCAGAAGGCGTATGACGCCCACCGCGACGCCTACATCCGCATCTTCGACCGGCTCGGCTTCGAGTACGTGATCGTCAAGGCGGACTCCGGCGCCATGGGCGGCTCCGCCTCCGAGGAGTTCCTGGCGGTCAGCCCGCACGGCGAGGACACCTTCGTCCGCGACGACAGTGGGTATGCCGCCAACGTCGAGGCCGTCGAGATCGCGCAGGCCCCCGAGGTGGCGGTGACCGCCGGGCCCGCGCACGTGGAGCCCACCCCGGACACTCCCACGATCGAGACGCTGGTCACCGCGCTGAACAAGGATCACGCGCGCGCCGACGGCCGGGACTGGACCGCTGCCGACACGCTGAAGAACGTCATCGTGATGCTCGAGCACCCCGACGGCACACGCGAGCCGCTGGCCATCGGGCTGCCCGGCGACCGCGAGGTGGACGCCAAGCGCCTGGAGGTCAAGGTCGCGCCCGCCGAGGTCGCCGCGTTCGAGGAGAAGGACTTCGCGGCATACCCCGTGCTGGCGAAGGGCTACATCGGTCCCGGCGTCCTCGGCGAGGGAAACGCCAGCGGGATCCGCTACCTGCTCGACCCGTCCGTCGCCGTGGGGTCGGCATGGGTCACCGGCGCGGACCGGGCCGGCCACCACGTGATCGACCTGGTGCACGGACGCGACTTCACCGCCGACGGCACGATCCAGGCGGCTGAGATCCGCGAGGGGGACGCCTCGCCGACGGGGCACGGCACGCTGAAGCTGTCCCGTGGCATCGAGATGGGGCACATCTTCCAACTCGGCACGAAGTATGCCGAGGCGCTCGGCCTGAAGGTGCTGGACGAGAACGGCAAGCTGGTCACCGTCACGATGGGTTCGTACGGCGTGGGCGTGACGCGTGCGGTCGGGGCGATCGCCGAGGACAACCTGGACGAGATCGGTCTCATCTGGCCGCGCAACGTCGCGCCCGCCGACGTGCACGTCGTGGCGACCGGCAAGAACGAGGCGGTCTTCGTCAAGGCCGAGGACATCGTCCGCGAGCTGGAGGCGGCAGGGATCGACGTGCTCTTCGACGACCGGCGCAAGGTGTCCCCGGGCGTGAAGTTCAAGGACTCCGAATTGATCGGTGTCCCGACGATTCTCGTCATCGGCAAGGGCCTGGCCGACGGTGTGGTCGAGCTGAAGGACCGGCGCTCCGGTGATCGCCGCGAGGTCGCGGTCGACGACGTGGTCACCGAGGTGACTCGCGAGATCGCCGAGGGAACTCCGACGTTGTGAGCAACGTCGAAGCCGTCATCTTCGACTGGGGCGGCACGCTGACGCCCTGGCACGACATCGATTTCGAGGCCGAGGCGATGTCCTACGCCGCCGCCTACGGCGACCCGGCGCTCGCGCAGCGGCTGCTGGAGGCGACCGCCGTGGCGTGGGCTCGCGCTCGCACCGAGCACAGCAGCGCCCGGATCGAGGAGATCCTCGTCGAAGCCGGGGCGGACCTGCGCGGCGGCTCGCACCCGGCGGCGCTGGCGGCATACCGCGCGTTCTGGGAGCCGCACACGCAGATCGACCCGCAGGTCCAGCAGGTGTGGCAAGGGTTGCGCGCCAAGGGGATTCGCGTGGGTGTGCTGTCCAACACGATCTGGGACCGCGACTACCACCGCGCGCTGTTCGAGCGTGATGGCGTGCTCGAGCTGATCGACGGGGACGTCTACTCCAGCGAGATCCCGTGGGTCAAGCCGCACCACGAGGCCTTCCGCGCGGCCGCCGACGCGGTGCGAGCCGACCCCGCGAAGTGCGTGTATGTCGGTGACCGCCTCTTCGAGGACGTCCACGGACCGCAGCAGGTCGGCATGCGCGCCATCTGGATTCCGCACTCGGTGCTGCCGCAGGAGCAGATCGTGGTGACCGCGGCGCGGCCCGACGCGGTCGCGCACGAGCTGCTCGACGTGCTGGCCGTCGTCGGCGGCTGGCTGGCGGACCGCGGGCCCGCCCGTCGGCACGGCTCGGACAGCGAAGTCGTTTAGTCTGTCGGCGTGGCAGAGCAGACCGAGTCGGTGTCGTCGCAGGTGAGCGCGACGACGAAGTGGCACCAGCACCCCGCGATGGATTGGATCGGCGTGGCGGCTCGGCTGATCCTCGGCGTCACCTATCTGGTCGCCGGCGTGCTCAAGGCGCGTGATCTGCAGACGACCCGGTTGGACACGCAGGCGTTCCGCATCCTGTCCTATGACCTGTCCAACATCTGGGGCACGGTGATGCCGTTCGTCGAGATCATCCTGGGCCTGTTGCTGATCGCCGGTCTGATGACCCGGATGACGGCGGTGCTCGGCGGGTTGCTGATGATCGCCTTCATCATCGGCATCAGCTCGGTGTGGGCGCGCGGGATCGTGATCCAGTGCGGTTGTTTCGGCAGCAACGGGAAGTTGCCGACCACGGCGGCATACAAGTGGGACATCCTGCGCGACGTCGGCCTCCTGCTGTGCGCTGCCTGGCTGGTGATCTGGCCGCGCACCCGACTCAGCGCCGACCGCGCACTGTGGGGTTGAGCGCAGCTTCGCCGCCACACCCGCCGCGACCGAACCACAGTGCGTTCCTGATCGTTGCCATGACGGCGAAGTGATCGCAGATTCACACACAACGACAGTTAAGGTGACTCCATGCCACGCCCTGATGCCTCGCAGAGACTTGCTGCCACCAAGCCCAAGGACGGACCGTCCAAGGGACTCATCGGTGGCGTCATCGCCACCATCCTGGTGGTGGTCGTCGTCGTGGCGGTGTTCGTGACCCAGGCGAACAAGAGCGGCTCCTACTCGGGCCCGGTGCCCAAGGGCGGCACCTCCAACGCCGAGGGTCTGCGTGCCTATCCGGACGTGAAGCTGCAGTCCGGCGCGCCCACGGTGGACATCTACGAGGACTTTCAGTGCCCGATCTGCAACGAGTTGGAGAAGGCCAACGGTGAGCAGATCCTGCAGCAGGCCAAGACGGGCAAGATCAAGCTGGTGTGGCACCTCATGACGTTCCTCGAGGACAACATGAGCAACCAGCCGGCGTCCACGATCGCAGCCAACGGCCTCTACTGCGCCGCCGACGCTGGCAAGGCCGCCGAGTACCACAAGGCGACCTTCGCCGGGCAGCGTCCCGAGCAGCAGGAGGCGCAGGGCGACACCTTCACCAAGGCGGACCTGAAGAAGTCCGGCAAGCAGGCCGGCATCACCGGAGCCGCGCTGACCAAGTTCAACTCGTGCGTCGACAAGGGCACCTACAACAAGTACGTCAAGGCGACCGCCGACAACGCCACGAAGAACGGCGTCACCGGCACTCCGACGCTGTTCATCAACGGCAAGGAGTTGTCGTCGAGCAAGAACGCGACCGAGTACTCCCAGTTGCTGAGCACCAAGGACACCTTCGACAAGGTGCTGGCCAAGCTGACGAAGTAGGACCACTCGAGGCGGCGGCCACACCTTCACGGTGTGGCCGCCGTTTGTGTTCAGGCGGTCATCGCTTTCGCGGCAGCGATCCATTGGGAGAGCTCCGCCTGCCCGGGCTGCGGCTCCTGCGCCTCCCATATCGCGTTGGTGACCAGGCGCACGAAGCTCCATGCCATCGCCCGATCCTCGTCGAGGCCCGCGGCGTCGCAAACCAGGCCGACGCGCAGACGTAGGTGGGTGCGCAGATTCGTCGCGGCGGCCGCCTCGTCCCAGCGGTTCCACAGCACGGGCGCGACGGCGAAGGCCCACTCGCCGGACAACGGCTTGGGGTCGATCGCCAGCCATGGCTCGCGCTCGGCCGCCAGGACGTTCTGGAAGTGCAGGTCCTGGTGGATCAGGCGACCGTCGCAGCCGTCGCGCAGGTCGCCCAGAGTCGCGGCGGCCTGTTCCGTGAGACGGCGCGGGACGAGCGGCGAACCATTGCGGCACAACGGGATCCATCGCTCGATCTCATCGCTCAGCCTGGTGAACTGCGGCGTCGCGGACCGGTCCAGGCGGCGCATCAGACCACCGATCGTCTCGCACGCCTCGAGCAGCCCGGTCGAGTCGAGGTTCCGGTCGTGCAGCAGCGGTTCGAGCAGCATCGCCCAACGCGGGGGATCGGCCGCCAGCAGCCGCACCGCACCGTCACCACCCCATGCCTGCAGCGCCAGGTGCTCCAGCCTGGCCTCCTCGTGCGGCCAGCTGACCTTGAGCACGACCGGCTGCCCGTCCCGGTGGCACGGTATGACCACGGCGCACACGCCGTGCCAGACCGGGCCGTCGGCCACCAGACCCCAGGCGCCGGCCAGCTCGGCCACCTGCCCGGGCAGCCGGGCCAGCCAGTCCTCGCCGCTGACCGCGGGCTCGGCGGCGCGGCCTCGGACGATCTGCCGGAACGCGGCCGGGATGCTCGGTCCGAAGTCGTCGAGGTTGGTCGAGTGCCGGGGGAGCGAAGCGGAGGAGGTGTATCGAGACCCGCCTGAAGTGGTCCCGATACACGGATTTCCCCCGCTGCGCTCCGCCATCCGCTACTCGACCGACTTGAGTCCGGGGAAGGGCGTCGGCGCGGCGCCCCACCGCCACCACTGTTCCGTGGCGTCCGCCCACAGGTTGGTGAGTCCGATGAAGGAGGTGTGGTCGGCGCTGGTGGCGACGACCTGGTCGGCGCAGGCTGTGACCAGGTCGTGCAGGACTCGTTGGGCGAGCTGCCGACGCCGGGCGTCCGATGTCGGCTGGACGGGCAGCGCGTAGCCGTCGGGAGGCAGCGGCAGGTCGCTGCCCAGGGCCGCTTCAAAGCGCGCTCGCGTCGCGTGCAGCATCGTCACGGTGTCCTCCGCGCGGGTGCGCTGGTCGAGCGGTGTCTTGGCGACGATCACCTCCAGCGCGTAGGTCGCCGCGCGCAGTGCGGGCAGGATCGCTTGCGCCACAGCGGCTTTCGGCACCGTGGCGCCACTGACCTCGACCCCGTGGCCCAGCAGGGAGGCACCGGCGTTCTGGGTCACCGCGACCGCCGCCGCCATCGGCAGGTTCCGGTGGGACAGGTCTGCGAGGGTGCCGACCGCGCGGGCACCAGCCTGCTCGAACCTGAACAGTGCGCCGGGATCGACCGCCGGACCGCTGGGCGCAGCTGTGCTTGCCGAAGGCGTCATGCCCTGGGTGGCCATCACGGCGGTGACCCTGGTCCGCTGGGCGCGATGGAGGGCCGCCAGCTTCGCCGCCCAGGCGGCCGTGTCGGTCGCGGCGGCGTTGATCGATGCATCGAGCGAGTCGAGCAGTCGGCGCAGCACGGTTTGGTCCGGCGGTGGGCCCTGCGTCTTGATGCCGGGGATGTGAGGCGCGTCACGTTCGAGCCGTATGCCGCAGCCGGTCAGCGTGGCGACGCAGCCGGCGAGGGCCGCGCCCAGCACGGCGCGCCGGCGCACGGTGGCGTGCTGGGAGGCGCTGGGCATGGTCGCATCCTCGCACGCGCGAGCCGGCTGTCGGCGCAGCGACCGGTCCCGTCGGGTCGTGTCACTCTCTGAACATCATTTGACGTTTTGCATCGGCAAATGGAACGTTATGGGACGTGGTGACCAAGACCAACGGACAGTGGGCGCTCGGTGAGCACGAGCCGCTGAACCATAACGAGGCATACAAGCGCGACGACGACGGTCTCAACGTGCGGGCGCGGATCGAGGAGACCTACGCCCGTGAGGGTTTCGCGTCGATCCCGGCCGATGACCTACGCGGGCGAATGCGCTGGTGGGGTCTCTACACCCAACGCCGCGACGGGATCCCGGGTGGCCAGACGGCGACCCTGTCGCCGGAGGAGCTGGAGGCGCCGTACTTCATGATGCGCGTGCGCATCGACGGCGGGAAGCTGTCCACCGAGCAGGTGCGGGTGATCGCCGGCATCTCCCAGGAGTTCGCACGGAACACCGCGGACATCACCGATCGCGGGAATGTGCAGTTCCACTGGATCGAGATCGAGAACGTGCCGGAGATCTGGCGACGTGTCGCGGGCGGCGGCCGCCCGTCCACCGGCGGGTGCGGGGGCGGGACCCCCCGGGGGGGTGGGTGTAC